>JASLAX010000021.1 GCA_030146875.1 Longimicrobiaceae bacterium | reverse complement strand
CACGCCCTTCTCGAAGAAGTCGCGCTGCCGGTCCACGATGAAGTTCATCACCTTCAGCATGGTCTGCCGGCGCTGCTCGATCGCCTGGATCATCCAGTTGGCCGAGTTCAGCTTGTTGGAGATGAACTCCTTGTTCTCGCCCGCGAACTTCTTCTTGTCCTTGGCGATCTCGCGATAGGTGCGCGACAGCTTCAGGCGCGGCAGCGAGGTGTCGTTCAGGAAGACCAGGTACTCCCCGTCGATCTTCTCCACGATCAGGTCGGGGATGATGTAGTTGTCGCCCCCGCTGGAGTACTTGAGCCCCGGCTTGGGATCGAGCTTGGCCACCTCGTCCGCGGCGTTCTGCACGTCGCGCGGGGTGATGGAGAGCTCCTTGGAGATCTCGGACCACCGGTGGTTGATGAGCTGCTCGAAGTAGTCCGAGACGATGCGGTGCGCGAGCGACCCGGAGAGGATCTCCAGCACCTCGGGGTCGCTGGGCTCGGCCTCGCCGCGCGACTTCATCAGCTCCTGCACGGCGGAGTCGCGGAGCTGCAGCAGGATGCACTCGCGCAGGTCGCGCGCGGCGATCCCCGGCGGGTCGAACGACTGGATGGTGCGGAGCATCATCTCCGCCTCGCTGAGCGTGAACGGGCGCATCTCCTCGGGCGACTCGGCCCAGTCGCCGCCGTTCTCGTCCAGGAAGCGGTTGAGCGCGTCGACGATCTCCTCCATCGCGCAGGTCAGGTACCCCTCGTCGCTGATGTTGCCGATCACCTCCTCGCCCAGCAGCAGCTCGCGCTCGCTCATCCGGAGCAGCGTGAGCTGGTCGTGCAGGTGGTCGCCCAGCTCGCGCGTGGCCACGGAGACGGGCTCGTAGTACTCCCGCTCCTCGTACTCCTCGCGGCGGCCGCCCGTCTCGAAGCCGTTCAGGAGGATCTCCTCCCAGTCGATCTCCTCGTCGTTCTTCTCCTTCTCCTTCTCCTCGTCCTTCTTCTCCACGAGCTCCTCCACCTCCCCGTCGATCATGTCCAGGAAGGGGTTGTTGAGGAGCTCCTGCTTCAGGTGCGCCTGAAGGTCGAGGAGCGGCATGTACAGGAGATCCATCGCCTGGTACAGGCGAGGATTGATCTTCATCTCCTGCTTGAGGGTGGTGCCCTGGTAGAGTCCCGTCTTCATACCGCTCGATCCTTTTCAGGATTGGAATACCGTTCGCGCATGCGGGCGGTCAGCGTGGGACCCAGGTAGATCTCCGCGACCTCTTCGTTCCATACCAACTCAGATACCGTGCCGGAGACGCGGACCCGGCCGTCGTACATGATGTAGGCGCGGTCCACGATGTCCAGCGTCTGCTCCACGTTGTGGTCGGAGATCAGCACGCCGATCCCCCGCCGCCGCAGGTCGGACACGATCTGCTGGATGTCGTGCACGGCGATGGGGTCCACCCCCGCGAACGGCTCGTCGAGGAGCATGAACTTGGGCCGCGCCACCAGCGCGCGGGTGATCTCCAGCCGCCGCCGCTCGCCGCCCGACAGGGCGTAGGCGTACGTCTTCCGCAGGTGCTTGATGCTCAGCTCGTCCAGCAGCTCCTCCAGCCGGCGGTGCTGCTCCGCCTTCGAGAGCTTCATCATCTGCAGGATCGCCAGGACGTTCTCCTCCACCGTCAGGCGCCGGAAGATGGAGGGCTCCTGCGCCAGGTAGCCGATGCCGGCGCGCGCGCGGCGGTACATGGGGACGCCCGTCAGGTCCTTCCTGCCCAGCCGCACCGTGCCGCGGTCGGGGGCGATGAGCCCCACCATCATGTAGAACGTGGTGGTCTTCCCCGCCCCGTTGGGCCCCAGCAGCCCCACGATCTCGCCCTGGGAGACGTCGAGCGCCACGTCGTTCACCACGCGCCGCTTGCGGTACGTCTTCACCAGCCCCTGCGCCTCCAGCGTGTCGCCGCCCGGCGTGGGCCCCGGGGGCGGCCCGCGGTCCGCGCCCACGGACTGCGCGGCCAGCACCGCGCGGATGCGCTCGTCCAGCACCGCGAGCGCGGCGCTCCGGTCCGTCCGCACCTCCTCCGCCGCCCACGGGGACAGGCGCACCGACGACCAGCCGTCGCCGTCCTCCGCCCCGTCGGCACCGCCACCGTCGCCGTCCGCCGCGGCCTCGTCGGAGGGAGCGATGACCCCGTCCCCCACCAGGTGCGGAAGGATGTGCTCGTCCAGGTATGCGAGCGTCTCCGGCTCCGGGAAGTTGGTCGGCTGCCCGGACGCGCCCGGCGCCGCCGCGGGGTCCGCGTACCAGCGGCGGTACTCCTCACGCAGCGCCGTGAGCCACCCGGCCTTCGATGCCGTCCCGTCGTCCCCCGCCCGCGACACCAGCGCGCGCAGTGCGATCAGGGACGAGACGTCCGCCGCGCCGGTGCCCGCCGCCAGGTCGCGCAGGCTCTCCGCGCTCACGGGCGGTCCTCCCCCGCCCGGGGGGCGGCGAGCGGCGTCTTTGCGGGAGGCGTCGTGCCCGGCGCCGTGGGCGGGGGGGCGGCCGGACGGTTTCCGGCGGGCACCGGCGCCGTCCGTCCCCCGGGCCGGCCGGGAACGGCGGGCGTGGGCGTGCGGGCGGTGTCGCCGGCCGCGCGCGGCGTGGGGTCCAGGTACACGCCGCGCTGCAGCCCCCTCACCAGCGCCACGTCGATCTCCCCGTTCCGGAACGACAGGTCGATGGTGTCCCCCGTCAGGTAGTTGATCCCCGGCGGCTGGTCGGGCTTGTCCCGGTCGCGCATGCGGTACACAGAGCGCGCGGAGCCCAGCGCCAGCATCCTCTCCAGCTCCGTCTTCTCCCCCGCCGTGTCCGCCGCGGCGGGGGCGGGCGTCGTCGGGGGCCCCGCGGCGCCCACCGTCGGGGCGGCGTCCACGGCCGTGGTGTCGGCCCTCGCGGAGGCGGTGTCCGCACGCGCGAGAGGGCGCCCGGCGCCGTCCACCTGCACGAAGAAGCCGAGGATGGTGTCGGCCAGGATCAGGTCGCGCTCGCCCAGCACGATCCCCATCACGCGGATGGTGTCGGCGCGGGCGGCGGCGGGCCGGGCGCTGTCCCCCGCCGCGGGAGCGGGACGGACGGGCGCTGCCTGCGCCGTGTCCCACGCCTCGCCGCGGGCGCGGCCGATCGCCTTCACCAGCCGCAGCTTCTGCGCGGGGAGCTCCGCCTCGAGCGAGTCGGCCTCCATGCGGAACCCGCTGGCCGTGGCGATGGAGCGCGCCTGGTTGACGGCGCCCACCTCGCGCCCCGCGACCAGCCGCTGCAGCAGGTCGCCGGCGAACGACATGCGGATCTGCGGGGCCGTGACCGTGAGCTTCTCGCTCACCAGCCGGGCGTTGGTGCGGGCCAGCACCCGGTCCACGCGCCCCCCCTCCAGGTCCGTCTCGATGAAGCCTCCGAACAGGTCGTAGCTCGCGCCGTCCACGCTGGCGTCGCGGCGCAGCTCCAGGCGCTCGGTGGTGGCGTCGTAGAACGCCTCCTGCGCCCGCGAGACCACGTCGCGCGAGCGGATCAGCACCGTCCCCGTCGCCGTGACGAAGCGGTCGCCCACCGTGCTGAGCTGGTCGGAGTCCACCTCCATCGGCTCGCGCGCGGGGCGGCCGGGCTCGGCGCGGGGAACCACGGTCATGTGCGGGCGCCCCGTGGCCAGCGTCTGCGACTCCGGGCGGCCCGGCATGGCGCGGAAGTACTCGAGCTGCGGCCCGCGCAGGGTGGAGCCCCGGTTGCGGTCGGTGAACACCACGTTCCCGGTGGCGAACAGGCGGCCCGTCTGCGAGTTGTAGGTCGCCTGGTCGGCCGTGAGCGCCCGCGTGGGGTCCTGGTAGTCCACGCGCCCGTAGAGCCGCACCTCGTTGAGCTGCTCGTAGATCTCCGCGCTGTCGGCCCGGAGCTGCTCGCCCGCGTCGCAGGTGACCAGCAGCGGGCCGGAGATGTAGCCCACGCGGAACTCCCCCGCGGGCTGCACGTTGGTCATGCGGTTCTCGCGCAGCGCGCACCGCGTCTGCTGCGCGGCGGCGGGCGCGGCGGCCAGCGCGGCGCACGCGGCGGCCAGGAGCAGGAGGAGGCGGGGGAGGCGCATCAGAACCGCATCCCGCCCTTCGTCTCGATCCCCGACGTCTTGAGCTGCTGCACCGTCAGGTTGGTGAACGCGGTGTTGGAGGTGAAGCCCTGGCCGCGGTACGTCTGGCCGTCCTCGGTCAGGGTGGTGGGCTTGTCGCTCCACACCTTGTCGCCGGCCGCGTCGTAGTGCAGCTCCTCGGTCTTCACCGTGCGCGGGCCCTTCTCGCCGGTCAGGATCAGCACCACGTTGCCGCGGGCCACCATCACGCCGCCGCGGGTGTCGTACTCCCCCTGCCGCGAGTTCAGGTCGCCGGTCTTGTTCCCGTTCTTGTCGTAGAACGACAGGCGCACGCCCTTGAGCGAGACGCGCGTGTCCCCCGGCTTGGTGTACGCCGTGTCGCCGAAGAGGTCGGCGCTGCGGATGCCCCCCGAGCTCATCTTGTAGCGCATGCCGTAGATGATCTGGTCGGACGTGACCTCCACGTCGGGCTGCTTTCCCCTGGCCGCGGGCTCGGTCGAGCTGCCCTTGCAGGCGGCGAGCGCCGGAAGGGCGAGCAGCAGGGCGACGGCGACGCGCGCGGTCACACGGCCCCCGCGCGCATCAGGTCGTGCAGGTGCGCCATCCCCACCACGCGCCGCTCCTCGTCCAGGACGGGGAGCGCCATGATCCCGCGGCGCTCCATGAGCCCCACGGCGGTCGCGGCGAGCTGGCCGGGTTCGGTGTGCAGCGGATCGGACGTCATCACTTCGGATACGGTCACCGAGAAGAAGTGTTCCTCGCGCTCCATCAGGCGCGTCAGGTCGCCGGAGGTCACCACGCCCAGCAGGCGGCGCTCGCCGTCCACTACGGCCACGGTCCCGCGGCGCTCCGCCAGGTACACCACGCACTCCCGCATGGTGGCGTCGGGCCCCAGCAGGGGCAGCTTCTCCGTCGCCATGGCGTCCTCCACCCGCAGCAGGAGGCGCCGGCCCAGCGAGCCGCCCGGGTGGAAGCGCGCGAAGTCGTCCCGCCCGAAGCCGCGCCGCAGCAGCAGCGCGACGGCGAGCGCGTCCCCCATGGCGATCGCGGCGGTGGTCGACGAGGTGGGCGCCAGGTCGTGCGGGCAGGCCTCCTCCGCCACCGAGACGTCCAGGACGACCTCCGCCTGCCGCGCCAGCGACGATCCCCGTCCCCCGGTGAGGGCGACCACGCGGACGCCCGTCCGCCCCAGCCACTCCAGCAGCCCGCGCAGCTCCTCGGACTCCCCGCTCTTGGAGAGGAGGATCGCCACGTCCTGCGGCCCCACGATCCCCAGGTCGCCGTGCAGCGCCTCCACCGGGTGCAGGAAGACGGCGGGGGTGCCGGTGGAGGTGAGCGTCGCGGCGATCTTGCGGCCCACGATCCCCGACTTCCCCACCCCGGAGACGATCACGCGGCCGGTGGCGGCCAGCACCGCCTCCACCGCGGCGGCGAACTCGTCGCCGATGCGGTCCTCCAGCGCCGCCACGGCGTCGGCCTCCATGCGCAGCACGCGGCGGGCGCGCACCAGCATCTCCTCCACGCTCAACGCCCCGGGCGCCTCGGCCAGCGAGGGGGCGCTCATCGCCCCGCCTCGCGGTCGGCCACGTAGGCCTCCACCCGCTCCGCCCACTCCCCGCGCGCCGTCAGCAGCGCCTCCGCGAACTCCCGCACCGCCCCGCGGCCGCCGTGGCGGTGGGCCCGCCAGCGCGCGGTCGCCCGCGCCTCCGCCGTGGCGTTCCCCACCACGGCGGGCAGGCCCACGCGGCGGAGGATGGGCAGGTCGGGCAGGTCGTCGCCCACGAAGGCGGCCTCGTCCCACCCGGCGCCCAGGCGGCGCAGCAGCTCCTCCACGATGCGCAGCTTGGCGGCCCTGGAGTCCTGGTGGCACTCGGTGATGCCCAGCTCCTGCGCGCGCAAGCGGACGGAGTGCGACTCGCGCCCGGTGACGATGGCCACCTGGATCCCCGCCTCCTGCATCAGCTTGATCCCCAGCCCGTCCTGGATGTCGTAGCGCTTGGTCTCCACGCGCTCGCCGGCGTCGGTGGCGCCCAGGTAGACGCCGCCGTCGGTTAGGACGCCGTCCACGTCCAGGATCACCACCCGGACGCGGCGCGCCAGCTCGGCGGGGATCGCCTCGGCCGTCCTCACCGCCCGTCCTCCAGCCCCATGGCCGCGCGCAGCGCCAGCACCTCCTCGACCAGCGGCCGCAGCCGGTCGAGCGGGAGCATGTTGGTGGTGTCGGAGAGGCCCCTGGCCGGCTCCGGGTGCGTCTCCAGGAAGAGCGCGTCCGCCCCGGCGACCACGGCGGCGCGCACCAGCGGGGGGATGAAGCGCGGCTCGCCGCCGCTGACCCCCGGCCCCTCGCCCGGGCGCTGCACCGAGTGCGTTCCGTCGAAGACCGCCGGCGCGTCGCACGCCTCGCGCAGCAGCGCGAAGGAGCGCATGTCCACCACCAGGTTGCCGTAGCCGAAGAAGGTCCCGCGCTCCGTGACCGCCACCGCGGCCGACCCCGCCGAGCGCACCTTGGCGGCGGCGCCCCGCATCTCGGCGGGGGCCATCCACTGGCCCTTCTTCACGTTCACCGGCCTGCCCGTGGCTCCCGCGGCGACGAGCAGGTCCGTCTGCCGGCAGAGGAAGGCGGGGATCTGCAGCACGTCCACGATCTCGGCCGTGGGCGCGCACTGCTCGGGGAGGTGCACGTCGGTCAGCAGCGGCAGCCCCGTGGCCGCGCGCACGCGCTCCAGCCGCTCCAGCCCCTCGTGGATCCCCGGCCCGCGCGGCGAGCCCGCGGACGAGCGGTTCGCCTTGTCGAACGAGGCCTTGAAGAGGACCGGCAGCCCCAGGTCGTCCGACATCCGCGCCAGCGCCTCGGCCACCGTCACGTTCAGGCGGTCGTCCTCCAGCACGCACGGGCCCGCGATCAGGAAGAACGGCCCGCCCACCCGGAAGAGCTCCGCGGCCGGCACGGCCCGGGGGCGCACGGCCTCGGTCACGCGACCTCCGCCGCCAGCGTCGGGCGCTCCGCCGCCTGCGCCGCCGCCTCGCGGTCGCGGCGCGCCGCGGCGCCGCCCACGAACGAGGCGAAGAGCGGGTGCGGCTGGTCGGGGCGCGACTTCAGCTCCGGGTGCGCCTGCGTGGCCACGAACCAGGGGTGCGAGGGGATCTCGATCATCTCCACCAGGTTGCCGTCGGGCGACATCCCGCTCAGGGCCACGCCGTTCTCCGTCAGCAGCTCGCGGTAGGCGTTGTTCACCTCGTAGCGGTGCCGGTGGCGCTCGCTGATCTCGTTCTGCCCGTAGATCTCCGCCGCGCGCGACCCGGGAGCCAGGCGCGCCGTGAACGACCCCAGGCGCATGGTGCCGCCCATGTCGGTGACCTGGCGCTGCGAGTCCATCAGGCAGATCACCGGGTCGGTGGTGTCGCGCTCCCACTCGGCCGAGTGCGCCTCGGCCAGCCCGCAGACGGTGCGCGAGAACTCGATGATCGCCGTCTGCATCCCCAGGCAGATGCCGAAGAACGGAAGCTCGTTCTCGCGCGCCCACCGGATGGCGGAGAGCATCCCCTCCACCCCGCGCACGCCGAAGCCGCCGGGGATCAGCAGGCCGTGGTACGCGCCCAGCTTCTCGGCGCCCTGGCCGTTCTCGAAGTCCTCGGACGAGAGCCAGTCGATCTCCACGTGCACGTCGTTGGCGATGCCGCCGTGGATCAGCGCCTCCTTCACCGACTTGTACGAGTCCACCAGCGCCACGTACTTGCCCACCACGGCGATGCGGACGGCGCCGTTGCGTGGGTTCTTGATGCGGTCGACCAGGTCGCGCCAGGCGGAGAGCTCCGGCCGGGTGGTCTGCAGCCCCAGCTTGGACGCGACCTGCTCGTCCAGGCGCTGGCGGGCGTAGTCCAGCGGCACCTCGTAGATGGTCTCCACGTCGCGCGCCTCGATCACCGAGTGGACCTCCACGTTTGTGAACAGTGCGATCTTGCGCTTCATCTCGGCCGAGATGGGGTGCTCGCTGCGGCAGATCAGGATGTCGGGCTGGATGCCGATCTCCATCAGCTCGCGCACGGAGTGCTGCGTGGGCTTGGTCTTCAGCTCGCCGGCGGCGGCCACGTACGGGAGCAGGGTCAGGTGGATGAAGAGCGTGTGCTCGCGCCCCACCTCCTGCCGGTACTGGCGGATGGCCTCCAGGAACGGCAGCGACTCGATGTCGCCCACCGTGCCGCCGATCTCGGTGATCACCACGTCGTGGTTGGGCGCCAGGCGGCGGATGGCCCCCTTGATGGCGTCGGTGATGTGCGGGATCACCTGCACCGTCGCCCCCAGGTAGTCGCCGCGGCGCTCCTTGGTGATGACGTCCTGGTAGATGCGGCCCGTGGTGATGCTGTTGGCCTGCGAGAGCGACTCGCCCACGAAGCGCTCGTAGTGCCCCAGGTCCAGGTCGGTCTCGGCCCCGTCGTCGGTCACGAACACCTCGCCGTGCTGGAAGGGCGAGAGCGTACCCGGGTCCACGTTGATGTAGGGGTCGAACTTCTGGATGGTGACGCGCAGCCCCCGCTCCACCAGCAGGCGTCCGATGGACGCGGCGGCGATCCCCTTCCCCAGGGAGGAGACCACGCCTCCGGTCACGAAGATGTACTTGGTCGGGGCGGTGCTCAGGGCGGTCATGCGATTGGCTCGCTCGGTGTCCGTGCTCCGTGGTCGATCCCGGCCGCGCCGGGCGATGCTTCCGTCGTCGTCTCGATCCCGGCCGCCGTCGCGAGGGCCCGCTCCGCGCGCTCCGCGTCCGCCGGGGTGTCCACCCCGCCCCGCGCCGGCTCGCCCAGCGCCACGCCGATCCGGATGCCGGCCGCCAGCGGACGGAGCTGCTCCAGCCTCTCCAGGCGCTCCAGCGTGCCCTCCGGCAGCGCCACCCAGCGCAGCAGCGCCTCGCGCCGGTAGGCGTAGATGCCCACGTGCCGCAGGAAGGGCCCGTCCGGCATGACGTCGCCGCCCGGCTCCGCGTCCCGCGGGTGCGGCACCGGCGCGCGGGAGAAGATCAGCGCGCCTCCGTCGTCGCCGCGCACCACCTTCACCACCGAGGGCTCGCGCCACTCGGCCACGGAGTCGATCGGCGTGGCCACCGTCCCCACGTCCCACCCCCCGCCGCGAACGAGGTCGAGGGCGGCGGCCACGTGGTCGCGGCGCACGAAGGGCTCGTCGCCCTGCACGTTCACCACGTGCGCGTATCCCACGAACGGCGCCGACCGCGCGACCTCCGCCACGCGGTCGGTCCCCGAGGGATGGCCGGCGTCCGTCATCGCCACCCGCGCGCCGAAGGCGCGCGCCGCCTCCGCCACCTCGCCGCTGTCCGTGGCCACCACCACCGCATCGAATAGATCCATGTCCACGACGCGGCGCCAGACCCACTCGACGAGCGGTCTGCCGGCAAGGCGGTGCAGTGGCTTGCGGGGGAGGCGGAACGAGCCCAGGCGGGCGGGGATTACCCCGAGGGCGCGGGAGCTCATCGTCCGGGGAGGACGAGGAAGGCGGGGCCGTGAAACGCAATATTCACGCCATCTATTCTAGCGTGCCCTCGCGCCGGTGTCAAACCGCGCGGAGGCCCGGCCGGGCGTCAGCCCCCCGGCAGCCCCACCCCGAAGGTGAGGCGCGGGCGCACCGGGCGGCGCGCCGGGTCCACCACGAAGCCCGCGTTCACGAAGGGAAAGCGCACGCGCAGCCCCACGTTCTGCGTCCAGGCGGGCATCCGCGTCCCCGTCCGCCACGCGGTCCCGGTGGCGTGGGTGGCCTCCAGCAGCGGCGCGCCGATGTACGGCAGCCGCACGCCGGGGATGGGCACCGCGTACGCCGACTCCAGGAAGATCAGCCGGTCGCCGCGCAGCTCGCCGATCGCCAGCGTGGGCAGGGTGGCGGCGCCGCCCAGGATCCCCCAGCGCTGGCGCGGCGAGCCGCCGTGCCCCAGCGGACCCATGGCGCGGGCGCGGATGCGGAACTCGTGCAGGCGGATCGCCGTGCCTTCGTAGGTCCCCTGGAACAGCGCCTGGGTGAACTCGAAGTCGCCCGGGCCGGGAATCCCCCGCTCCGCCGACAGGTCCGCCCGCAGCCGCGAGGTCTTCATCACGAAGAACAGCTCGGTCCCCGCGGTCACGGAGACGACGGTGCCGCTGTCGATGGCGGGGTTCGGGCGGCGCAGCCCGCCCTCGTCGCCCAGCGTCCACGTCTCGTCCTGCGCCTGCAGCGAGCGGTCGCGTGAGGCCAGGAAGCCGGCGTAGGGCGCGAGCCACGACTCCCCCGCGATCAGGGGGCGCGCGATGGGACGGTGCACCCGCGCCTCCACCCGCTCGGACTCGTAGTAGTCGCGGTAGTCGCGGCCCACGAGCACCACGGCGAGCGAGTTCATCAGGTCGCCCATCGCCCAGTCGTCGTTGGTCCGCGTCGCCCGCGAGACGCCGGCCTCGAAGCGGTAGTCGGCGATGCCCAGCGGCGTGTCGCCCCGCACGCCCCCGCCCCACGTCCCGCGCCCCACGTGGTACGCTCCCCACGCCTCGACCCGCGGCCCGGTGCGGTACGGCGTGGGCAGGAAGCGCGCGCCGATCGCGGCGGTCAGGCCGTTCACCCGGTCGTACGTGGGGCTGGGCTCCGGGAGGAAGGTGAAGCGGGTGGGGTCCCCCGCGCGGACGATCTCCAGGTCCGCCCCGCTCGTGTCCGCCGGCACGCCCGGCGCCCCGGCGAGCGCCCCTGGGCCCCGCTCCACCACGCGCGTCGACGGGTCCGCCTCCACGATGTCGCCGTGCGTCCCCTTGGTGGACGTGTACACGCCGCCTCCCACGACGGCGATCTTGCCGGTCACCGCGGAGCCAGGACGCAGGAAGAGGTGCCCGCCCAGGACGGCGACGTCGCCGCGGATGGTCCCCTCCAGCCGCACCTCCGCGTCGTACACGACGACGTCGCCCGGCGCCACGAAGGTGGCGGGGAGGGTGGTGTCGCGGTCCAGCAGCAGGTAGGTGCCCCGCTGCAGCACGTCGCGGGCGATCTTGCTGGCCGCGGTCAGGTCGCGTCCCTCCAGGGAGAGGCGGCGCTGCCCCACGGCGGGCGCCGCGGAGACGCCCAGGACGGCGAGGAGGAGGAGCGGGAGGCGGAGTCGCATCAGAGCGTCAGGAAGTTGCGCAGCAGGTCGCGGCCGTGCTCGGACGCGATCGACTCCGGGTGGAACTGCACGCCCCAGACGGGATGCTCGCGGTGCCGCACCGCCTGGATCTCTCCTTCGTACCCCGCCTCGTCCGTCCAGGCCACCACCTCCAGCTCGTAGGGGAGGGTGGAGGGCTCGATCACCAGCGAGTGGTACCGCGCCACGGTGAAGGGCGACGGCACGCCCGCGAAGATGCCGGTGCCGTTGTGGGCGATCGGCGACGTCTTGCCGTGCATCACCCGCCCCGCGCGCACGACGTCGCCGCCGTACGCGGCGCCGATCGACTGGTGGCCCAGGCACACGCCCAGGACCGGGGTGGTGGGTCCCAGGCGCCGGATCACGTCCACCGAGACGCCCGCCTCCGCCGGCGTGCACGGCCCGGGCGACACCACGATGCGCTCCGGGGCCATCGCCTCGATCTCGTCCACCGACAGGTCGTCGTTCCTCCGCACGGTCATCTCGGCGCCCAACTCGCCGAGATACTGCACCAGGTTGAACGTGAAGCTGTCGTAGTTATCGATCACCAGGATCATCGTTTGCCTTGGTTTGCTTCAAAAGAGATCGAGACGATATCAAGGCGACCGACGGAGGCCCTCACCCGGCGGGCTCGGTCTGCGTGGGTGCGCCTCCTCCGCGCCGGCGAGAGCCCGCCACCCTCTCCCACGCGTGGGAGAGGGAACCTGGATGGTCTCGAGGGGCAGGCCCCTCACCGGCGGTTGAAACCGCTGCAACGACCACACGAAGCCCGCCTTCGCGGGCTGTCATGGCGAACGTGACGCCGATCCTCCGTCCGACGCGACTGGATCCCTACCGGCCCGCGATCCTGCGCTCTGCGCTCGATGGCTGGGCACCCCTCTCCCCTTGTGGGAGAGGGGCACGGGGGTGAGGGGTCACGCCGCGGACGCAGCGATGAACCCGCCTTCACGCCCGCGGGTGGTAGCTCCTGTGTACCTGCGACAGGTAGCTGCGGTCCACGTGGGTGTAGATCTGCGTGCTGGAGATGTCGGCGTGGCCCAGCATCTCCTGCACCGCCACCAGGTCGGCGCCGCCCTCCAGCAGGTGCGTGGCGAACGAGTGCCGAAGGGTGTGCGGGGAGACGTGCTTCTCGATCCCCGCCGCCTCCACGTGGGCGCGCAGGATCTTCCAGACCCCCATCCGCGTGAGCGGGGTGCCGCGGGCGTTCAGGAAGACCCTTCCCTCCCCCCTGCCGCGCTCCAGCTTGGGCCGCGTCTCGCGCAGGTAGATGGAGAGCGCCCCGATGGCGCGGCGGCCGATGGGCACCAGGCGCTCCTTCGCCCCCTTGCCGTAGACGGACGCGAACTCGTCCTCCAGGTGCAGGTCGCGGATGCGCAGCCCGGTGAGCTCGGAGACGCGCACGCCGGCGGCGTAGGCGAACTCCAGCATCGCCCGGTCGCGCCAGGCCAGCGGCTGCGTGAGCTGCGGCGCCTCGAGCAGGCGGTCCACCTCGGCCACGGAGAGCACGCCCGGGAGCGTCTTCCACGCCTTGGGCGGGTCGATGCGCTCGCTGGGGTCCGCCACCACCTCGCCCTCGCCGAGCAGGAACCCGAACCAGGTGCGGATGGCGGAGAGGTTCCGGGAGATGGAGGCGGGCGCCAGCCCCAGGTCCTTCAGCACCAGCATGAACCGCCGCAGGTCCGCCGTGGTGACCTCGCGGGGCCCGCCGCGCCCCTCGGCGCGGGCGAAGGCCGCCAGGCGCAGCACGTCGTGGCGGTAGGAGGTGAGCGTCTGCTCGGAGAGGCCGCGCTCGAAGCGCAGGTGGTCCAGGAAGGCGGGGACGCCGAAGCGGCGCGCGGTGTCCTCCGCCTCCGCCGCGTCGGGTGCCGGCGGCGGCTTCCGCGCCGCGGCCGTCACGTCCGCGTCTCCTTCCGGCTCTTCCACCACCACCAGGCCACCCCCGCCCCCAGCACCGCCGCGGCGATGAAGAGCCAGCGCCCCGACGCGTCCACCGTGGCGCGGATCTGCTCCCAGTTCTTCCCCGCCGTGGCGCCCAGGTAGACGACCAGCCCGTACCAGGCGCCCGACGCCAGCGCGATGGGGATCGCCGTCCTCCAGAAGCCGAGCCCGCTGGTGCCGGCGAAGATGGGGACCACGGCGCGGAACATGGGGAGGAAGCGGGAGACGAAGATCACCTTCACCCCGTGCTTCTTGTAGAAGCCCGAGAGCTTCCCCATCTGGTCCTCGTTCAGGAGCATCTTCCCCAGGCGCCCCTGGAAGAACGAGGTCCCGTACCTCCGTCCCACGCCGTACACCGCCAGCGCGCCCCCCACGTTGGAGATCCACGTCACCAGGAAGGCGGCCCAGGGGTTGATGATCCCCTGCCCGGACAGGAACCCGCCGAACAGGGCGATCACGTCCGCCGGCACCGGCGGCACCACGTTCTCCAGCGCCGCGAAGGCGCCGATGACCAGGTAGACCAGAGCCGGCGGAAGGCCCTGCATCCACCCGAGCAGCGAGTCGATCAGACCTCCCACGCCGGCCCCTACAGGCTGGCGTCGCGGCGATGCCGCGCGTGGACCGCGTCCATGCCCTCCAGGTCGTCGATCAGCGCCACGGCGAAGGCGGCGATCCCCTCCCCGCGGCCGATCCACCCCATCCCCTCGTTGCTCTTCCCCTTCACGGAGACGTGGTCGGGGGCGATGCCCAGCACGGCGGCGAGGCGCTCCTGCATGGCGGGGGCGTGGGGCCCGATCTTCGGCTGCTCGGCCACGACGGTCACGTCCACGTTCACCACCTGGTAGTTGCGTCCCTCCAGCAGCCGCACCACGCGGGCCAGGAGCCGCATGGAATCGGCGTCCTTCCACTCCGCGTCCGTGGGCGGGAAGTGCCGGCCGATGTCGCCCAGCCCCGCGGCGCCCAGCAGCGCGTCGGTCACGGCGTGCGCCACCGCGTCGGCGTCGGAGTGCCCGTCCAGCCCGCGCTCCGCCGGGATCTCCACCCCGCCCAGGATCAGCCTGCGCCCCGCAGCGAAGCGGTGAGAGTCGTAGCCGTGCCCGATCCGCAAACCCCACCTCCCGTCCGGATGTCTCCGCCCGCGCGTTGCGCGCCGCCCCACGCAACGATAGCGCCAGCGAGGCCGGCGCGGCAACCGCGAGACCCCCCTCCGCCGGCCGCCGCAGCACGTGATCCTTGACACCCCGCGCCCTCCGCCCTATCCTCTACCTAACGTTGTTAACCGAAAGAACGGAGTTATGGGAAGCACGGAGCGCAGGGACCGGGAGCGGCAGGAGACGCGGGAGAAGATCCTGGACGCGGCGCGCGAGATGTTCGCCACGAACGGGGTGGAGGCCACGACCATGCGCGCCATCGCGCAGCGGATCGAGTACACGCCCACGGCCATCTACCACCACTTCCGCGACAAGAACGAGCTGATCCTGGAGCTCTGCCACGGCGACTTCCGGAAGCTGGCGCAGCAGTTCGTGCGCATCGGGCGGATCGACGACCCCATCGACCGGCTGCGCCGGATCGGGCTGGCCTACGTGGACTTCGCCATCGAGTTCCCGCACCACTACCGGATCATGTTCATGACGAACATCCCGGCGCACGAGGACCACGGCATCGAGAAGGGCAACCCGGAAGAGGACGCGTACGGCTTCCTGGTGGCCACGGTGCAGGAGGGGCTGGAGCAGGGCCGCTTCCGCGGGGAGTACACGGACGCGCACGAGCTGGCGCAGATCGTCTGGGGGGGCGCGCACGGGCTGGTCTCGCTGCACCTGGCCAAGTGCCACGATCCCTGGATCGACTGGCGCGACCTGCGGACGACGAGCGAGAAGCTGATCGACTCGCAGCTCCACGGCCTCCTCCGCCAGCCCGCCGCCGCCTGAACGACGCGCCGGCCTGTGCGGAGGTTCTTTTCGCCCATCGGCTTAACACTGTTAGGTAGCCTCACCACGTAAACACCCGGTCGCGCGAGCGGCCTTCACCGGAGCGGAGGGCACCATGACGGAGATGCAGTCCCCGCGGGATTCGAGAAGGACGGCACGGCGGCGGGGCGTCCTCGGCGGACGGAGCGCGGCGGCGATGCTGGCGGTGCTGCTGACGGCGGGCGCCGCGTCGGCGCAGGAGGCGCCCGACCCGCTCGCCGGCTACGTCCGCGAGGCGCTGGAGGCCAACCTCGGGCTGAGGCAGGAGCGGCTGGCGGCGGCGCGGAGCGAGGCGGCGGTGCGCGAGGCGCGCGGCGTCTTCCTTCCCAGCGTCACCGTCGACTCCCGCTACTCGCGCCTGACCGGCGGGCTGAACCTGGGCGACCTGGTCAACCCGGTGAACGGCACGCTGAACCAGCTCACGGGGACGGACCGCTTCCCCACCGACGTGGACGCGCGCCTGCCCTTCGCGCAGGAGACGCGGCTCCGCGTGGCTCAACCCGTCTTCCAGCCGGCGGCGTGGCAGAACCACCGCCTGCGCCGCTCGCTGCGCGACGTGCAGGGCGCCGCCGCCGGCACCGCCGCCCGCCAGCTCGCGGCGGACGTGCAGACCGCCTACCTGGGCCATGCGCGGGCGACGCGCGTCGTCGAGCTCCACCGCGCCACCCTGCCGCTGCTGGACGAGGCGCTGCGCGTGAGCGAGAGCCTGGTTCGCAACGGCCGGGCGACGCCCGACGCCGTCCTGCGCGCCCGCGCGGAGCGGAGCGCGCTGGAGCAGGCGCTGGCGGAGGCGGAGGGACAGGCCGCGGCCGCGCGCCGCTCCTTCAACCTGCTGCTGGGCCGCGGGCTGGAGGCGCCGGTGGAGGTGCTTCCCGACTCCCTCTTCGCCGCCCCGCTCGCGGTCTCGGTGGAGGAGGCCGTGGCCCGCGCCCGCGCCGGCCGCGAGGAGCTGCGGCAGGGCGACGCCGGGATCCGGGCGGCGGAGGCGCAGGTGGGCCTCGCCCGGGCGGCGTCGCTGCCCACGGTGGCGGTCGCGCTCGACTACGGCTTCCAGGGCAGCGACTACCGCGTGGGGAAGGACGACGACTTCACCGTCGCCTCCGTCGTGGTCTCGTGGAGCGCCTTCAGCGGCGGGCAGGACGGCGCGCGGCGCCGCCAGGCCTCTCTGGACGCCGACCGGGCGCGCGCCGGCCGGGCGGACGCGGAGCGCCGCGTGGAGCTGCAGGTGCGCCAGGCGCACCACGCGGCCCAGGTGGCGCAGCGCGGGGTGACCACCGCGCGGGACCGGCTGGCCGCCGCGCGCCGCACCTTCCAGCTCGTCTCCCGCCGCTACGCCGAGGGGATGGTCGCGCAGATCGAGCTGATCGACGCGCGCACCGCCTACACCGCCGCCGAGCTGAACCTGATCGCGACCCGGTACGCCGCAGCGGCGCGCCGGGTGGAGCTGGAGCGCGCCGCCGCGCTCCGCGACCTGGACCTCTGACCCACCGCCGAGGACGAGATGAAGAATCCCCTGCACTTCCCCGCCCCGGCCGCCCTGCTGCTGGCGCTGGCCACGGCCGCCTGCGGCACGTCCGCCAGCGGAGAGGAGGCCCCGTCCGTGGAGGTGGTCCCCGTCCGCACCGCGCCCGTCGCCGAGGAGTGGGTCGCGCGCCCGGTCGAGGCCACCGGCACCCTGGCCGCGAAGGACGAGATGGAGCTGGCGTTCAAGGTGGGCGGCATCGTCTCGCGCGTGCTGGTGGCGGAGGGCGAGACGGTACGCCGCGGCCAGCTCCTCGCGACTCTCGACCCCGGCGAGATCGACGCCGCCGTCTCCCGCGCGTCCAGCGCGGCGGCCAAGGCGGAGCGCGACCTGGCCCGCGCCCGCGCGCTCTACGCCGACAGCGTGGCGACGCTGCAGCAGCTCCAGGACGCCGCCACGGGCGCGGAGGTGGCGCGGTCGGACCTGCGCGCGGCGGCCTTCAACCGGCGCTACGCCTCCATCCTCGCCCCCGCGGGCGGCACCGTGCTGCGCCGGATGGCGGAAGGCGGCGAGCTGATGGCGCCCGGCGCGCCCGTCCTGGTGCTGGGCAGCAGCGAGCGCGGGCAGGTGCTCCGCGTGGGGCTGGCGGACCGCGACGCGGTGCGGGTGAAGGTGGGCGACGCCGCGGAGCTGCGCTTCGACGCCTTCCCCGGCGAAACCTTTCGCGGCACGGTGCGGGAGACGGCGGGCGCCGCGTCGGCGCAGACGGGGACGTACGAGGTGGAGGTCGGGGTGGAGGCCCCCGGCAGGACGCTCCCGTCCGGCCTGGTGGGGCGGGTGGAGATCCGCCCCAGCGAGGGGCGGCGGATGCAGACGGTGCCCATCGAGGCGGTCCTGGAGGCGGACGGCGACGCGGCCACCGTCTACACGCTGGACGCGACCGGCCGGAAGGCGCGGCGGGTGCCCATCCGCGTCGCCTTCATCCGCGGGAGCCGCGTGGCGGTGGCGGGCGGGCTGGACGGCGTCTCCGCCGTGGTCACCGACGGGGCGGCGTACCTGGGAGACGGCGCGGCCGTGAAGGTGGTCCCGTGAGCCGCATCACGGAGTTCTTCGTCGACCGCTGGCAGCTCACCGTCGTCCTCTCCGCCATGCTGGTGGCGATGGGGTGGAGCGCCTGGAACGGCATTCCGCGGGCGGAGGACCCCTCCTTCCCCATCCCGACGTTCACGGTCGTCGCCGTCTTCCCCGGCGCCTCTCCGGGCGACGTGGAGCAGCTCGTCGTGGATCCCATCGAGGAGCGCTTCGGCGAGCTCGAGGAGCTGAAGGACCTCCGCAGCACCGTCACCGACGGGCTGGCGGTGATCCGCGCGGAGTTCGAGGCCGACGCCGACGCCGACGGGAAGTACGACGAGGTGCTGCGCGAGCTGAACGCCATCCGCCCCTCCCTGCCCGCCGACCTGCTCTCGCTGGACGTGCGCAAGGCGAACGCGACGGAGGTCGCGGTGCTGCAGCTCGCGCTGGTCTCCGGCGGGGCGCCGTACCACGACCTGGAGAAGCGGGCGGAGCGGCTGGAGGAGCGGATCGAGACCGTCGCGGGGATCAAGTCGGCGGACGTGTTCGCGGTTCCCGAACGGGAGGTGGGCGTGCGCCTCGACCTGGGCCGCCTCGCCCGGCTGGGGATCACCCCGGGGCAGGTCCTCGCGGCCATCGGCAGCGACAACGCGAGCATCCCCGGGGGGAGCGTGGACGCGGGGAGCCGCCGCTTCAACGTGAAGACCAGCGGCGAGTACGCCTCCATCGACGAGGTGCGCAACACGGTGGTCCGCGCCGCCGGGGGGAGCGTCGTCTTCCTGCGCGACGTGGCGGACGTGGAGTGGAGCTACGCCGACGCCACGCACCGCGCCCGCTTCGACGGCCGCCGCGCGGTCTTCGTGACCGCCAAGCAGCAGGCGGGGACGAACGTGGAGCGCATCCGCGACGCGGTGTGGAAGGAGCTGGACGCCTTCGAGAAGACGCTGCCGCCCACCATCACGCTCGCGCGCGGGTTCGACCAGTCGGCCAACGTGAAGGAACGGCTCTCGCACCTGGGCCGCGACTTCGCCATCGCCCTGGCGCTGGTCCTGCTCACCCTGCTCCCGCTCGGCTTCCGCGCGGCGGGGATCGTGATGGTCTCCATCCCGCTCTCCATCGCCATCGGACTGGCGGCGCTGCACGCGGTGGGGTACAGCATCAACCAGCTCTCCATCGTGGGCTTCGTGATCGCGCTGGGGCTGCTGGTGGACGACTCCATCGTGGTGGTGGAGAACATCGCCCGCTTCCTGCGCGAGGGGCGCACCCGGCGCGAGGCGGCGATCCTGGCGACGCGGCAGATCGCGGTGGCCGTGCTGGGCTGCACGGCGACGCTGATCTTCGCCTTCCTGCCGCTGATCTTCCTCCCCGGGACCTCCGGCCAGTTCATCCGGGTGATGCCGCTGACGGTGGTCTTCACCGTGGTCGCGTCGCTCGTCGTCTCGCTCACCATCGTCCCCTGGCTCGCCTCGCGCACCCTGCGCGAGAGCGACGATCGCGAGGGCAACTTCTTCATGCGCGGGCTGCATCGCGGCATCGGGGCCACGTACGCGCCGGTGCTGAACCGCGCGCTGGCGCGGCCCTGGCTCACGCTGGCGCTCTCCGCCCTGCTGCTGGCGGGGTCGTTCGCGATGGTGCCCGTCGTGGGCTTCTCGCTCTTCCCCAAGGCGGGGACGCCGCAGTTCCTGGTGGACGTGGAGACGCCCGACGGCTCCTCGCTCGATGAGACCGACCGCGCCGTCCGCTTCGCCGAGGGGGTCCTGCTCCGCGACCCGCGGGTGGCGGCGGTGATGTCCAACGTGGGCCGCGACAACCCGCAGGTCTACTACAACGTCGTTCCCCGCGCGGAGAACGCGAGCGTGGGACAGCTCTTCGTGCGCCTAGAGGAGTACGACGGCGAGCGGACGCCGGTGATGCTCGACTCGCTGCGCGCGCGCTTCGCCGGGTATCCCAACGCGCGCATCGAGGTGCGCGAGTTCGAGAACGGCCCCCCGATCGACGCCCCCATCGCCATCCGCGTCTCGGGCCCGGACCTGGACACCCTGCGCGCTCTCTCCGCCCGCGTCGAGGCGGCGATGAAGGCGACGGCGGGGACGATGTACGTGGACAACCCCGTGCGCCTGGCGCGCACGGACCTGAAGGTGGAGGTGGACCGCAGCCGCGCCGCGCTCTTCGGCGTGCCCACGGTGGAGGTGGACCGCACCGTCCGGCTGGGGATCGCGGGCCTCTCCGCCGGCACGTACCGCGACGAGAGCGGCGACGAGCACCCCATCCGCGTGCGCCTTCCCCACGAGGGCCGGCCGAGCGCCGACGCGCTGGAACGCGTGCACCTCACGTCGTTCTCGGGCGCCCCGGTGCCGCTGGGCCAGGTGGCGCGCGTGCGCTTCGCGTCCTCGCCCCCGCTGATCCAGCACCACGACCGCGAGCGCGCCGTGACCCTGACGTCGTACGTGCGCTCCGGCCACGTGACCGACCGGGTGACCAAGGCCGTGCTCGCCAAGCTGGAGGGGATGGAGATGCCGGCGGGCTACGCGTGGACGGCCGCGGGCGAGATCGAGTCGCGGCAGGAGAGCTTCGGGGGCGTGGGCGGCGCCGTGATCGTGGCCGTGTTCATGATCCTGGCGATCCTGGTGCTGGAGTTCCGCACCTTCCGCAGCACCCTGATCGTGGCCTCCGTCATCCCGCTCGGCTTCGTGGGGGGGATCGCGGCGCTCTGGATGACGGGGAACACCCTCTCTTTCACGGCCACCATCGGCTTCGTGGCGCTGATCGGGATCGAGATCAAGACGTCGATCCTGCTGGTGGACTTCACCAACCAGCTCCGCGAGGAGGGGATGGGGCTACTGGACGCCATCCGCCACGCCGGCGAGGTGCGCTTCGTTCCCATCGTGCTGACGACGCTCACCGCCATCGGCGGGCTGCTCCCGCTGGCGCTGGAGGGCTCCTCGCTCTACTCGCCGCTCGCGTGGGTGATCATCGGCGGCCTCGTCTCCTCCACGCTGCTCGCGCGGCTGGTGACGCCGGTCGTCTATCGACTGATCCCGCCCGCCGTGCGCGCGCGGCGGGAGGAGGCGGAGAACGCTGAGGTCGAGATGGCGGCGTGATCGGAGGGGGAGGAGGACGTCGCACGACCTCCCCTCGGCCGGTCTCCGACGACGGACGGCGGGCGCCGGGGGATCCCCGCGCCCGCTGCGGCGTACTGAGGGCACCTTGCCTTTCCCGCCGGTCTTCGACGGCGGAATCCCACGCCGGAGGCACCGATGAAGAAGCTGAAGCTGGAGATCGACACCCTGCAGGTGACCTCGTTCGAGATCGCGGCTCCGCTCGCCGAGCGCGGCACGGTCCGCGGCCATGCGACGCGCGACTACACCTGCGAGGGTGACGTGTGCTACAAGCCCAGCGACCCGGCGGTCTGCGCCGACACGCAGTACGAGGGCTGCCGCACGTACTGGTGCTGGATCACCGTCTACGACACCTGCATCTTCCCCTGCAACACCCGCTACTGCGGCTCCGACCCGGTGACCGACGACACGGTCTGACGCTGCGGGCCGGCGGCACCGGCGGCTTCCGCTGGCGCCGCCGTCCGTCGGTTGGGGACGTCCTCCGGCGGCCACGTGGCGAGCGGGTGCGGCCGGTTCGCCGTCTGGAACGACGAGGAACGTCCGCGGGGCGGACTCGGCTCTCGGCGCGTCCGCAGCTCCGTCCGGCAGGACGGTCGTAGTAGCGAGCAGGGGGGTTATAATCACACCCCCGGGTACACGGAGGCGGCGGATGCCCGCCGCCGGCCGAGGCGACGATCTCGGCGGAGACGCGAGCAGTTCTCCGCGTCTCCGCGTCCTCCGCGTCTCCGCGTGAAAAAACGACACACGAAGGGCGCGACGAGAACCTCTCGCCGCGCCCTTCGTCGTCCTTCCGAAAGCGCCGGCTACCCGTCGAACCGCCGAAGCGCCAGGCAGACGTTGTGGCCGCCGAACCCGAACGAGTTGCTCAGCGCCAGCCGCACGGGGCGCTCCACCATGCCGTCGGTGGCGTAGTTCAGGTCGCAGTCGGGGTCGCGCTCGCGGAAGTTGATGGTCGGCGGGATCTTGCCGTCGCGGCAGACCAGCGCCGAGATCACCGCCTCCACCCCGCCCGCGGCGCCGAGCGTGTGGCCGGTCATGGACTTGGTGGAGCCCACCACGATCTCTCCCGCCCGGGCGCCCAGCACCGTGCGGATGGCCGCCGACTCGTTCTTGTCGTTGGCCGGGGTCGAGGTGCCGTGCGCGTTCACGTAGTCCACCGCGGAGGCGTCCTCGCCCGCGTCGCGCAGGGCCGCGCGCATGGCGCGGACGGCGCCCTCGCCGCCCTCGGCCGGAGCCGTGATGTGGTAGGCGTCGGCCGTCTGGCCGTAGCCCGCCACCTCGGCGACGATGGTGGCGCCGCGGGCGCGCGCGTGCTCCAGCTCCTCCAGCACCAGCATCCCCACCCCCTCGCCCAGCACGAACCCGTCGCGCGTGGCGTCGAACGGCCGCGAGGCCGTCTCCGGCGAGTCGTTGCGCTCCGAGAGCGCCTTCATGGCCGCGAAGCCCGCCATGGTCTGCGCCGAGACCGTGGCCTCGGTGCCGCCGGCGATCATCACGTCCGCCTCGCCGTGCTGGATGGAGCGCATGGCGTTGCCCACCGCGTGCGCGCCCGACGCGCAGGCCGAGACGGTGCAGTAGTTCGGCCCCTTGGCGTTGTAGCGGATGGAGACCAGCCCCGCCGCGATGTCCGAGATGAACATCGGCACGAAGAACGGGGAGACCCGCCCCGGCCCGCGTTCCAGGAGCTTGGCGTGCTGCTCCTCGAAGGTGTGGATGCCGCCGATCCCGCTCCCCACGATCACGCCGAAACGCTCGGGGTCCACCGCGTCGGGGCTCTGCTCCAGCCCGGACTCGCGCATCGCCTGCACCGCCGCCGCGATCGCGAACTGCGCGAAGCGGTCGGTGCGCTTGACCTCCTTGCGGTCGATGTACTCCGCGGGGTCGAAGCCCTTCACCTCGCAGGCGAAGCGCACCGGGTGGCCGGTGGCGTCGAACTGGGTGATCGGTGCCGCGCCGCTCACCCCCGCGAGGAGCGCCGCCCAGTTCGACTGGACGTCGTTCCCCACCGCGGTCAGCAGGCCGGTCCCGGTGATCACGACACGGCGTGTCATCAGCCGCTCCGGTCTCAGAGGGAAATGAACGGGCGCGGGGCCGCGCCGCGGCCCCGCGCCAGAGCGGGGATCCTCCCTCGCGCGGGAAGATCCCCGAGAGGTCAGCCCGCCTGGTGCGTCGTGATGTAGTTGATCGCGTCGCCGACGGTCTGGAGCTTCTCGGCGTCCTCGTCCGGGATCTCCATCCCGAACTCCTCCTCGAACGCCATCACGAGCTCCACCGTGTCGAGCGAGTCGGCGCCCAGGTCCTCGACGAACGAGGCCTCCGGCGTCACCTTCTCGGCGTCCACGCCCAGCTCGTTGATGATGATGTCCTTGACCTTCTGCTCGACGTCGGCCATCGTCCGGCTCCTTGCGATTGAGTGCGTTGTCGTGGGTCGGCGCTCCCGCCCGCCCCCTGCTACATCACCATCCCGCCGTCCACGACCAGCACCTGCCCGGTCATGTAGGCCGCGCCCGGGCCCGCCAGGAAGCGGACCACCGGGGCGATGTCCTGCGGCGACCCCAGCCTCCCCAGCGCGATCTGCGCCATGAGGGCCTCGCGGGCCTGCTCGGGGAGGTCGTGGGTCATGTCGGTCTCAATGTATCCCGGGGCGACGGCGTTGACCAGCACGTTCCGGGAGGCCAGCTCCTTCGCCACGGCCTTGGTCAGGCCGTGCAGCCCCGCCTTGCTGGCGGCGTAGTTCGCCTGGCCACGGTTGCCGGTGATGCCCACCACGCTGGAGACGTTGACGATGCGCCCCGCGCGCCGCTTCATCATCCCGCGGCTGGCCGCCCGGATGGTGTTGAAGGCGCCGCGCAGGTTGGTGTCCATCACCGCGTTCCAGTCCTCGTCCTTCAGGCGCATCAGCACGTTGTCGCGGGTCACGCCGGCGTTGTTCACCAGCACGTCCAGCGACCCCATCTCCTCCTCCACGCGCTTGACCAGGGCGTTCACCGCCTCCGGGTCGGCCACGTCGCACGAGTAGCCGCGGTGCCCCTCGCCCGGGAGCCCCGCGGCCGCCTGCTGCGCCCGCGCCTCGTTGCGCGCCACCACCGCCACCTTCGCGCCCCCCGCCGCCAGCTCCGTCGCGATCGCCAGCCCGATGCCGCGCGACGCGCCGGTCACCAGCGCGACCTGTCCGCTCAGCTCCACCTCACGCCCCCTGTTCGAGGAACGCCGCGACCGCGTCCGCGGTCCCCAGCGCCACGCCGCGGCCCTCCGCGGCGCGGTCGATCCGCTTCAGCATCCCGGTGAGCACCTTGCCGGGGCCCACCTCCACGAAGCGCTCCACCCCCAGCCCCAGCATCGTCCGTACCGACGCCGTCCAGCGCACCGGCGAGGTGAGCTGCTCCACCAGCAGGGTGCGCGCCTCGCCCGCCTCCGTCACCGGCGAGCTGGTGACGTTGGAGACCACCGGGAACGCGGGGTCGCGCATCTCCAGCGCCTCCAGCCGCTCCCGCAGCCCCCCCACCGCCACCTCCATGAGGGGCGAGTGGAAGGCGCCGGACACGTTCAGCCCCGTCACCTTCTTCGCGCCCGCGCTCACCAGCAGCGCGCTCGCCCGCTCCACCGCCGCCACGTCGCCCGAGATCACCACCTGCCCGGGGGAGTTGAAGTTGGCGGGCACCGCCACGCTCTCCGCCGTGCTGGCCTCGCGGCACACCCCCTCCACCACCTCGTCGTCCAGCCCCAGCACCGCGGCCATGGTCCCGGGGCGGGCGCGGCCGGAGTCGAACATCAGCTCCCCGCGCAGCCGCACGGTCTGGACCGCGTCGGCGAAGCCCAGCGACCCCGCGGCGAAGTACGCGCTGAACTCGCCCAGCGAGTGCCCCGCGGCGGCCACCGGGACCAGCCCCGCGCGCTCCACCACCCGCCAGACGGCCGCGGAGTGGGTGAGCAGCGCCGGCTGCGCGTTGCGCGTGAGCGTCAGCTCGTCCTCGGGCCCCTCCCACATCAGCGTGGAGAGCGCGAAGCCCAGCGCCTCGTCGGCCTCCTGGAAGACCGCGCGCGCCTCGGGGAAGCGCTCCGCCAGGTCGCGCCCCATCCCCACCGCCTGCGACCCCTGCCCGGGGAAGAGCAGGCCGATGCGCTCGCCGCTCACAGGCGCACCACCGAGGCCGCCCAGGTGAAGCCGGCGCCGAACGCCACCATCAGCACCAGCGCCCCGTCGCCGGCGCGGCCCTGCTCGCGCGCCTCGTCCAGCGCCACCGGGATGGAGGCCGACGACATGTTGCCGTAGCGGTCCACGTTCACGAAGACCTTGTCCATCGGGATCTTCGCGTACTTGGCCGTCGCCTCGATGATGCGGTTGTTGGCCTGGTGCGGCACCAGCAGGTCGATCTCGTCCGAGGTCACGCCGGCGCGCTGCAGCGCGTTCTCGGCCGCCTCGCACATGGAGCGCACGGCCGCCTTGAACACCTCCGGGCCGGCCATCTTCACGTAGTGCGAGCGCTCGTCCAGCACGGCGATGTCCAGCGGGATGCGCGCGCCGCCGCCGGGGCGGTAGAGGAGCTCGGCCAGGGTGCCGTCGGACTTCATGTAGGTGGAGAGGATCCCGCGCCCGTCCCCGTTCGCCGGGCGCACCACCGCCGCGCCCGCGCCGTCCCCGAAGAGCACGCAGGTGCCGCGGTCGGTCCAGTCCACGATCGACGACATCTTCTCCGTCGCCACCACCAGGACGTTCCTGGCGTGCCCGGCCACGATGTGACCCTCGGCCATGGCCAGCCCGTACAGGAAGCCGGAGCAGGCGGTGGCGTAGTCGTAGGCGCCGGCGTTGCTCGCGCCCAGCAGCGCCTGCAGGTCGCAGGCGGTGGAGGGGAGCAGCCGGTCCGGGGTGGCGGTGGAGAGGAGGATCAGGTCGACCTCGCTCGCGTCCAGCCCGGCGCGCTCCAGCGCCACGCGGGACGCCCCGGCGGCCATGTCGGCGGCGCCGGTGTCCTTGTCGGCCAGGCGGCGCTCGCGGATGCCGGTGCGCGTGCGGATCCACTCGTCGGACGTCTCGACGAGCGTCTCCAAGTCGGCGTTCGTGACGACGCGGGGAGGGTTGAAGCGGCCCGTGGAGGCGAGGCGGGCGCGCGGAGCGTGGCTGCTCTGGATCATCTCGCTTCCGAGGTCTCCACCGTGCGGGCGAGCTGGCGGGCGATGTGGGTCACCATGTCGCGCCGCACCGACCGCACGGCGACGTGGATGGCGTTCCGGATCGCGTGCGCCGGCGAGCCCCCGTGGCAGATGATGGTGGTGCCGTTCACCCCCAGGAGCGGGGCGCCGCCGGCCTCCGTGTAGTCCAGGGTGCGGAACACCCGGTCCAGGTCGATCTGCATCTTCGACGCCTCCACCTCGCGGTGCAGGAGCTGGACGATGAAGCTGGCGACGGACTCGTAGAACTTGAGCAGCACGTTCCCCGTGAAGCCGTCGCACACCAGCACGTCGCACTTCCCGTGGATGATGTCGCGCCCCTCCACGTTCCCGATGAAGTTGATGTGCTCGGCGGTGGAGAGCAGCCCGTACGTCTCCACCGCCAGCTCGTTCCCCTTCTCGGGCTCCTCGCCGATGTTGAGCAGCCCCACCCGCGGACTCTCGATCCCCATCAGGTCCTGGGCGTAGATCGTGCCCAGGTGGGCGAACTGCACCAGGTGCTGCGGCCGCGTGTCCACGTTCGCGCCCGAGTCCAGCACCAGCGTCTTCCCCCGCGAGGTGGGGAAGACGGTGCCGATGGCGGGCCGGTCCACCCCGGGGAGCGGGCGCAGCAGGACGAGCGACCCGGCCATCACTGCGCCGGTGGATCCGGCGCTGATGAAGGCGCTGACGTCGCCCTTCTTGTGCAGGGTGAGCCCCCGCACGATCGACGAGTCCTTCTTGCTCCGGATGGCCTGCACCGGGGACTCGCCCATCTCGATGACCTGCGTGGTGTGCACCACCTCGATGCGCTCGCGCGGGGCCTCGGGGTGGCGGTCCAGCTCCGCCTCGATCCGCGCACGGTCGCCCACCAGCACGATGGTCAGGTCCGGCTCCAGCTCAAGCAAAGCTCCGACCGCGCCCTCGACCTCCACGGCCGGGGCACGATCGGAGCCCATCGCGTCCAGCGCGATCCGCATCTGTGTGAGCCGGGGCTCTTAGAACTCTTCGACTTCGAGACGCTGGGCCTTGCGATAGAAGCCGCAGCTCGGGCACACGCGGTGGGGAATGTGCGGATCCCCGCAGCGCGGGCAGTTCTGGAACACGGGAACGGCGGCCTTCACGTGCGTGCGGCGCTTGCGCTGGCGCTGCTTGGACTGGCGCTTCTTGGGTACGGCCATCGGAGCCCCCTCGGGTGGCTGAGGTTCAGTCGAGCTTGATCTTCTTCAACGCGTCCCACGGGCTCGGGGCCGTCTCGGGCACGCAATCGCACGGCGCCTGGTTCAGGTCGGCGCCGCACGTCGGGCAGAGTCCCCGGCAGTCCTCCTCGCAGAGGACGTACGTGGGAACGTGGAGGACGAGCTCCTCGCGGATCGGGCCGCTCAGGTCCAGCTCGGTGCCCCTGGATGGGAGAGGGTACACCTCCCCGGCGACCTCCTCGGCCTCTTCGCCCACCACGGGCTCGAAGAGAAGGTCCACGCTCGCGTCCACCACCACCGTCACCGGGGTGAGGCAGCGCCGGCAGGCACTCTCCACGGACGTGCGGAGCGTGCCCCTGACCAGCACGCCGTCTCCCACGGAGCGGGCGCGCAGGTCTACACTGAGCGGTGCGGAAAGCCGAGCGTCCAGGTCCCGCAAGAGCGGATCGTCCGCCGGAACCTGCTCCTGGAGCGAGACTTCACCCCGATCGACATCCAGAAGGCTCAGTTTCAGCATAAACCGAAAATTTAGCGGCGGTTGTGCCGGGTGTCAAGCAATGGCGCCGCCGCCCGCAGCCTGCGGGCGCGGCGCCGCCGCGGCCACCCTTCGCCACGAATCTGAGGGCGCGGGCGCGGAACGGCAACGTTGGGCCGGCCGTTCGCACGTTCCCGGCCAGCCGCGCCCCACCCCGTTCGTCAGTCGTCGTCGTCGGTCAGCACCACCGAGAGCAGCCAGGAGACCACGGAGACGATCACGGAGCCGATCAGGGCCGAGGTGAAGTCCTCGACCACGAAGCCGTAGCCCAGGTGCCGCGCCAGCAGCGACGTGAGCCAGAGCATGGCCGCGTTGATCACGAACAGGAACAGCCCCAGCGTCAGCACGATCAGCCCGCACGAGAGCGCCTTCAGCAGCGGGCGCACGACGGCGTTGGCGAGCCCCAGGATCAGCGCCACCACGAAGAGCGTCTGGATGCCGCCCTCCACCCGGATCCCCGGAAGGAGGTAGGCCGCGACGCCCACCGCGACGGCGGAGGCGACCCAGCGGAGGAGGAGGTTCATGGTCTGATGTCCGATTCTGCGGTGGGATCTGCGTCCGAAGGTGGAGACGGGTGGTGTCGGAGCCGAAGTCAGCCGGCCTCGCCGGCGGCGCGCTCCGCCGGCTGCCCGCCGAGCAGCGCCCGGGCGCGGGCCGCGACGCGCTCCATCTGCTCCTCGCGCCGGCGGGCCCAGGGCGTGAGGCGCATGGCGTTCATCGCCAGCGCCGCGCCTCCCACGAAGGTGAAGATCAGCGTGGGCATGATGGCGTCCGGCAGCTCGCCGCCGGCGAGCAGGCGGGCGGAGGAGAGCACCGCCATCACCAGGGAGAGGGCACCCATGCGGTTGAGCGGAACGGCGTTGCCCATCGTGGTGCCCAGCCGCAGGCGGGCGCCGGTGGCGGTGGGCTCCACGTAGGCGTGCAGGTTGCCCTTGTTCCACTCGCGCGCGCCCACGCGCCCGCGGGTCTGGAAGGTCTGCCGCAGGTCGGCGACCAGCACCTCCCACTCGTGGTCGGTCGGCGGGCGCGGCAGGTCCACGGTGCGCCCCACGGAGACGGGCATCCCGAAGTCGCTCCTGCGCACGGCGTCGCGCCGCAGGTCCAGCGCGGCGGCCGCCTCGGCGATGCGCTCCGGCGGCAGCCCCACCTCGCCCCCGATGGCCTGCAGCTCCGCCAGCGTCATCCCCTCCGCCGGCGCCAGCGCGCCCGCGCCCGGGTCGCGGCGCACCGCGGCGGCGGCCGCTTCGAAGAGCTCCGCGATCTCGTCGTCCCGGTACTTCCGCTCGTTGTACATCTCATCACACCTGGCGCGGGTGTACGTCGTGGGCTCTCCGCTGAATATCACGGCACGCACCGGCGCCGTCAAAGGCGCGGGCGACGGTGCGGTCCCTGCCCTGCCGTACGCGGTTCGCTGCGGAAAG
This sequence comes from Longimicrobiaceae bacterium, assembly GCA_030146875.1. Taxonomy (GTDB): domain Bacteria; phylum Gemmatimonadota; class Gemmatimonadetes; order Longimicrobiales; family Longimicrobiaceae; genus JASLAX01. Next base: position 71,243 of record JASLAX010000021.1, on the reverse strand, counting down.
TGTCAGCGCGCGCGGCGGCGGCATCTTTTCACGCGGAGACGCGGAGGGCGCGGAGACGCGGAGAACCGCAGGACAGCCCGTGGCCCGCCGGGGACTTCTCGCGCGGCGGGGGACGAAAGACGGGAGGGAGTTCGGAAGAGCTCAGGAGTTCAGGGTTGCACCGCGTCGCCTCGGCCTCGTCGCACACCCACCCCCCCTTCTACCGTACCTTCGGCTCGCGACGGCAGCGAGTCGGACGACGGGACCCCTCCGCGTCTCCGCGTCCTCCGCGTGCAAGAAAGGAGGTTGAAGACCAGACGGAAGTCGGCCTCCCCGCACCGAAACGAAAGCGCGCCCCCTCCGCCGTGGAGAGGGCGCGCCCGACCGCACCGGCCGGGAATCAGCCGACCAGCTCGGTGCCCGCGAAGAAGAACGCGATCTCGATGGCGGCGTTCTCGTCGGAGTCGGAGCCGTGGACGGCGTTGCGGCCCTTGGACTCCGCGTAGAGCTTGCGGATGGTGCCCTCGCCGGCCTCGGCCGGATCGGTGGCGCCGATGGTGTCGCGCCAGAGCTGCACGGCGTTCTCCGCCTCCAGCGCCAGGACGACGGAGGGGCCGCTGGACATGAACTCCACCAGCTCGCCGTAGAACGGGCGCTGGGAGTGGACCTCGTAGAACTTCTCCGCCTGCGGGCGGGAGACCTGCACGAGCTTCATGCCCAGGATGCGGAAGCCGGCCTTCTGGACGTGGGCCAGGACGTTGCCGGCGTGGCCGTTCTGCACGGCGTCGGGCTTGATGATGGCGAAGGTACGGGACACGGTCGTCTCTCGGTCGTGAGAAAGAAGGGTTCGCGGCCGCTCAGCAGCCGAACAGCTTGCGGAGGATGTCCCCGCGCGTCAGGAAGCCCGTGAGCTTCCCCTCGCTGGTCACGGGAAGGCGCTCCAGGTCCTTGCTCACCATGATGGAGGCCACCTCGGCGAGCGCCTGGTCCTCGGAGACGCAGATCACGGAGCGCGACATGATCTCGCGCACCCGCGTCTCGCGGGTGGCGGCGGAGGCGTCGGGGCCCTCGCCGCTGCGCGCCACGCCCGGGAGCAGGTGGCGCAGCAGGTCGCGGTCGGTCACCATCCCCAGCACCTCGCGCTCCTCCCCCACCACGGGAACGGCGCGCAGCCGGTGCTGCGAGATGAGCTGCAGCGCCTCGCGCACGGGCGCGTCGGGCGAGACGCGGTAGACGCGCGGCGTCATCACGTCGCGCACCGTCAGGCGCGGGTGGATGGTGATCCCGCGGATCTCGGGAATCGCCAGCACCTCCTGGGCGCTGCGGGCGGCCACCAGGTCGTCCACCACGCCGTCGCCGCGCAGCGCGCGCGCCAGCGCCGCCACCGTCTGCAGGTAGAGCCCCGCCGCGGCGGGCGGGGCCAGCACCAGCACCACCACCTGCGTCTCGCCGCCCGGGTCGTCGGCGGCGTTGCGCAGGGGATGGTCGGCCACGCCCACGCCCACGACCAGCTCGTCGACGGCGTCGGTGCGCAGGTGCGGAAGCACCACGCGGTCGCCGATGCGGATCAGGTCGCGCAGCCGCGTCTCGGCGAAGAGCCGCTGCAGGCGCTCGGGGTGCGCCACGCTGCCCGTGTCGATGAGCACGCGGGCGAGCCGCGTCACGGCCGAGTGCACCGTGTCCGCGGCGAGCGGGGCCACGACGTGCTCCGGACGGAGGATCTCCGTCAGGCGCACCTCGCGCCCCGCGCGGGAGCCCCCCTCGCTCAGAGGACCTCCCGGATCAGCCCCACGACGTCGAGCGGGCGCTGCGCCACGCCGATGCCGTTGTCGCGGAACGCCTGGATCTTCTCCTCGGCGGTCCCGGCGGAGCCGGAGATGATGGCGCCGGCATGGCCCATCCGCCGCCCCGGGGGCGCCGTCTGGCCCGCGATGAAGCCCACCACCGGCTTGGTGACGTAGCGCTTCACGTACTCCGCCGCCTCCTGCTCGTCGGTCCCGCCGATCTCGCCCAGCATGACGATGGCGGTGGTCTCCGGGTCGGCCTCGAACGCCGCCAGGCAGTCGATGAACGACGTGCCGTTGATGGGGTCGCCGCCGATGCCCACGCAGGTCGTGGTCCCGATCCCGGCCGCCTTGAGCTTGTAGACCACCTCGTAGGTCAGCGTCCCCGACTTGGAGACGAGGCCCACGGGGCCCGGCTGCGTGATGTGGCCGGGGATGATGCCCACCTTGCTCTTGCCGGCGGAGAGCAGACCCGGGCAGTTGGGCCCGAGCAGGCGCGCGCCCTGGTCGATCACGTACGGGCGGACGCGCGTCATGTCCAGCACCGGCACGCCCTCGGTGATGCAGACGATGAACTCCACCCCGGCGTCGGCCGCCTCGAACATGGCGTCGGCGGCGAAGGCGGGGGGCACGTAGATGACCGACGCGTTGGCGCTGGTGGCGTCGACCGCCTCCTCCACGGTGTTGAAGATGGGAACGCCGCCCTCGAACGTCTGGCCGCCCTTCCCCGGGGTGACGCCGGCGACGACGTCCGTCCCGTACTCCATCATCTGCCTGGCGTGGAACGAGCCGTCGCGGCCCGTGATGCCCTGGACGACGAGCTTGGTGCTGTTGTCGATGAAGATGCTCACTGGGCCTCCCCCTTGGCCACCGCGACGGCCCGCTGCACCGCCTCGTCCATGTCGGTCATCGCGCTGAACCCGGCCTCGGCCAGGATCTTCACGGCGATCTCCTCGTTCGTGCCCGTCAGGCGGATCACGATGGGCACCTTGATGTCGATCTGCCGGGTGGCCGTCACGATCCCGTTCGCCACGTCGTCGGTTCGCGTGATGCCCCCGAAGATGTTGAAGAGGATGGCCTTCACCTGCGGGTCGGTGGTGATGATCTTGAGCGCGTTCACCACCTTTTCGGGGTTGGACGACCCGCCGATGTCCAGGAAGTTGGCGGGCTCGCCGCCGTAGTACTTCACCAGGTCCATGGTGGCCATGGCCAGCCCGGCGCCGTTCACCACGCAGCCCACGTCGCCGTCGAGCTTGATGAAGGTGAGGTTCGCGTCGCGCGCCTGCACCTCGGCCGGGTCCTCGGACGACTCGTCGCGCAGCGCCTCGATCGCGGGGCGGCGGAAGAGCTCGTTGTCGTCGATGGTGAACTTGGCGTCGATCGCCTTGACGGTGCCGTCGGGGGTGGTGATCAGCGGGTTGATCTCGGCGAGCGAGGCACCCGCCTCCACGAACGCGGCGTAGAGCTGCTGCAGGATCCTCGCGGCGGCGCGCTGCTGCTTGGGATCGGTGTAGAGCTTGGTGGCGAGCAGGTAGGCCTGGTGCGGCAGGAAGCCGTAGCGCGTGTCCACCGGGAGCTTGGTGATCTTCTCGGGGTCGGTGTGGGCGACCTCCTCGATGTCGATGCCCCCGGCGGCGCTCACCATCCAGACGGGCGCCTTGCTCGCGCGGTCCATGATGATGCCCACGTAGGCCTCGCTGGCGATCTCCTCCGCCGGCGCGATGAGCACCTTCTCCACCTCCAGGCCCTTGATGTCCATCCCCAGGATGGCCTGGGCCTTCTCGCGCGCCTCCTCGGGCGTGCTGGCCAGCTTCACGCCGCCGGCCTTGCCGCGGCCGCCGGTGTGGACCTGGGCCTTGACGACCACGGCGCCGCCCAGCCTGCGCGCGATCGCCTCCGCCTCGTCGGGCGTGGTGGCGACCTCGCCCATGGGAACGGGGATGCCTTGAGCGGCCAGCAGCTCCTTGGCCTGGTACTCGTGGATGTTCATGCGGCTCGCATTCGTCGGTTCAGGTGATCACGTCCGCGTCGCGGCGGGGTTCAGCCCGCGACGATCTCGGTCCCCGCCCGGCCGTCGACCGCCGCGCGCCCCTGGTCCAGGCGGGCGATCACGGCGCGCCTGCCGCCGTGGCGGACGAACTCGGCGGCGGCCTCCACCTTGGGACCCATGCTCCCGGTCCCCAGCTCTCCGGACGCCAGCAGCGTCTCGGCCTCCGCCAGCGTCAGGCGCCCGAGCGCGCGCTGGTCCGGGGTGCCGAAGCCGGTGTAGACGGCGTCCACGTCGGTGAGGATGACCAGCACCTCGGCCCCCACGTCGCGGCCAAGGATGGCCGCCGCGCGGTCCTTGTCCACCACGGCGTCCACCCCCTCCAGCCCCAGCTCGGGGTGGCGGTACACGGGGGTCCCTCCCCCGCCGGCCGCGATCACCAGGTGGCCGGCGGCGATCAGCGAGCGCACCATCTCGCGCTCCACGATCTCCAGCGGCCGCGGGGACGGCACCACGCGCCGCCACCCGCCCTTGGTGGGTGCGACGTCCCACCCCATCTCGGACGACAGCTCGCGCGCGGTGGCCTCGTCCATGGTGCGGCCGATGGGCTTGCTGGGCGAGCGCAGGGTGGGGTCGTCGGGGTCCACCAGGACCTGCGTGACCATGGTCACCACCTGCCGCGCCACGCCGGCCCGCGCCAGGGCGTTCTGCAGGGACTGCTGGATCATGTAGCCGATCCACCCCTCGGTGGCGGCCACCAGCACGCCCAGGGGGAGCGCCGGCACCTCGCCGCGCGCCCGCTCGTTGCGGACCAGGGCGTTCCCCACCTGGGGCCCGTTCCCGTGCACGATGGCGATGTGCCACCCCTCGCGGGCCAGCTCCACCACCGCGCCCAGCGACTCGCGGGTGTGGCGGAACTGCTGCGTGATGGTCCCTTCCTCGCCCGGCTGAGCCAGGGCGTTCCCACCCAGGGCCACGACGACCGTCGGCGTCCCCAAACGCTACCCCCGTTCTGCGCGCGATATGATAGCCCGCCCCTCCGGCGGCGGCAAGCTGGCTCCCCGCCGGGATTTCGCGGTCCGGACGTCGTCCGCTATGCCGCGTGTGGAGCGGAAAGCCCGCATTCGCCGGAGCCGCGTGTCGGCCTGCCGGCCGACCAGCCAGGAATGAATGCGCCGTCTGGAACGACCCACAATGTCCGCGGTGCGGACTCGGCTTTTCAGCGCGCCCGCCGGTCCGTCCGCCAGGACGGTCGCCCTTCATAGCCCGGGGCTTTACGCCCCGGGTCGGCCGACGTCGCGCGGAGCCCCGCCCCCCGGAACGCGGGCGCCGGCGGGAGGCCGGGGCAGCGGAGAGGCATCATCCGCGCCGCCGCCCGTGGAAACGACGAGGCCCGCCGCCGGCGGGTGCCGGCGGCGGGCCCCGGGTGCGTCAGTGCGTGGTGCGCTCCAGCGAGACGCCCTGCGACGCCAGCCACGCCTCCATGGTGCCCTCGATCTCCGCCAGGCGCTCCTGGGTGCGGGCCTCGTACCGGGCGACCAGGACCGGCTCGGTGTTGGAGGCGCGGATCAGGCCCCAGCCGTCGCCGAAGAGCACGCGGGCGCCGTCCACGTCGATCACCTCGTGGTCCTTCCGGAAGTGCTCCACCGCGCGGTCGACCGTGTCCCACTTGGTCTCCTCGCTCGACGGGTAGCGGATCTCGGAGGTGGAGACGAACTGCGGAAGCTCGGCCAGGCGCTCCGAGAGCGGCTTGCCCATGCGGGCGACGATGTCCAGCAGCAGGCAGGCGCCGTACGGGGCGTCGTCGAAGCCGTAGTAGTCGTCGCCGAACATGATGTGCCCGGAGAGCTCGCCGGAGAGCAGCGCGCCCTCTTCCTTCATGCGCTTCTTGATGAGCGAGTGGCCGGTCTGCGACATGATGGGAACGCCGCCGGCCGCCTCGAATACCTCGGGAAGCGCCTGCGAGCACTTCACGTCGAAGACGAGCTTCTGCCCCTTGCCGCGCCGCTCCAGCAGGTCCAGCCCGTAGAGGAGGAGCAGCGTGTCGCCGCGCACGATGTTGCCGCGGTCGTCCACCGCCCCGATGCGGTCCGCGTCACCGTCGAAGGCCACGCCCAGGTCGGCGCCGGTCTCCTTCACCTTGGCGATGATGTCCACAAGGTTGCGGTCCACGACCGGGTCCGGGTGGTGGTTCGGGAAGGTGCCGTCGGAGTCGCAGAAGAGCGGGACCACGTCCACGTTCGGCCCTAGCGCGCGGAGCAGGTTCTCGGCGACGAGCGAGCCGGTGCCGTTGCCGCAGTCCACGACCACCTTCACGGGACGCTGGATCCTGAACTTGCCGGCGACGAAGCGGACGTACTCCTGCATCATCTCGCGCTTCTCGACGCGGCCCTCGCCGCCCTCGAAGTCGGACTCGTCGATCATCCGGCGGATCTCCTGGATGGCGTCGCCGTAGAGCGAGCCCCCCTGGAGCGTCATCTTGAAGCCGTTGTACTGCGGCGGGTTGTGCGAGCCGGTCACCTGCAGCCCGCCGTCGAGCCCCAGGTGGAAGACGGCGAACGAGTGCACCGGCGTGGGCACGGTGCCCACGTCGATCACCTGCGCCCCCGCGGCCACCATCCCCCGCGCCACGGCGGCGGCCAGGTCGTCGGAGGTGAGGCGGTTGTCGCGGCCCAGGGCGAGCGTGAGGCCGGGCTTGCCGGTGCGGCGGATGGCCAGCGACGCGAAGGCGCGGCCGATGCCCTCGGCGACCTCGACGGTGACGTCGGGGCCCACCACGCCGCGGATGTCGTACTGCCGGAAGATGTGCGGGTTGACCATCGGTCTGTTGCGTCTGTGGGTTGGGAGGACGCGGAGCGCCGCCCGCGGATGGACGTCCGGGGCGGCGCGCGGCGGCCTGCGTTCGGTCAGGCGTCGCGGAGCGCCGCGATGACCTCGATCTCCACGGCCACGCCGCGCGGCAGCCCGGCGGCCTGCACCGTGGAGCGCGCCGGGGCGTGATCGCCGAAGAAGCGGGCGTACACCTCGTTCATGGCGGTGAAGTCGGCCATGTCGCGCAGGAACACCGTCGTCTTGACCACGGTGGAGAGCCCGGCGCCCGCCTCGGCGAGCACGGCCTGCAGGTTCCGCATCACGCGCTCGGTCTGCACGGCCACGTCGCCCTCGACCACCTGCATGGACTCGGGGTCCAGCGCGATCTGCCCCGCGGTGTACACCAGCCCGCCATGCACGATGGCCTGCGAGTACGGGCCGATCGCCGCCGGGGCGCTGGCGGTGTGGACCTTCCGGAGAGAGGGCATTCGTCGGCTCCGTCAGTGTGTCGGGTTCAGAGCGTGGCCGGTGCGTCGGCCTCGCGGTGCGCCAGCTCGGCCCGCAGCTCGTCGGGGGTGACCACGGCCACCCCGGGCTTTCCCACCTCGATCCCCGCGGCCAGGTTGGCCAGGATGGCGGCTTCCTCCATGTCGGCCCCCGCGGCCAGCGCCAGCGCCACGAAGGCGGTGACGGTGTCGCCCGCCCCGGAGACGTCGAACACCTCGCGCGCCACGGTCGGGATGCGGAAGGTCTCGCCGCCCTCGGCGCGCAGCGCCATGCCGTCCTCGCCCAGCGTGAGCAGCAGGTGGCGCGCGCCCACGCGGCTGCGCGCCTCCTCCAGCCAGGCGTCGTCGCGGGGGCGCACGTGGCCGCCGAGCGCGGCGCCCAGCTCCAGCGCGTTGGGCTTGAAGACGGTGGCGCCGCCGTAGGCGAAGAAGTGCCGGAACTTGGGGTCCACCACGCTGGGGATCCCCGCGCGCGCCGCCTCCTCCAGCGCCGCCCGGATCACCGGCGGGGAGAGGACGCCCTTGTCGTAGTCCTCCAGCACCAGCGCGTCGGCGCCGGCCACGGCCGCGCGGACGTGCTCGCGGATGGCCTCGGCCGCATCGCCCGTCAGGTCCTCGTCGCGCTCGCGGTCGAAGCGCACCACCTGCTGCTGCCGGGCGACCACGCGCGTCTTGGTCGTCGTGGGCCGGTCGCGCGCCTCCACCAGCCGGTCGACGATCGCGCCGCCCTCCACCCCGCCCAGCGAGCGGCGGATGCGGCCGGCGGCCTCGTCCGCCCCCACGCAGCCCACCAGGTCGCAGTCGGCGCCCAGCGCGGCCACGTTGGCGGCCACGTTGGCGGCGCCGCCCAGCGCGACGCGCTCCTCGGTCACCTGCACCACCGGCACCGGCGCCTCGGGGGAGATGCGCGACACGGCGCCCACCAGGTAGACGTCGAGCATCACGTCGCCCACCACGGCCACGCGAAGGCCGCGGGCGCGGTCGAGGATCTCGTCGAGCCGGGTCCGGGTGAGGCGGTCCATCCTGCGCGCGTCGGGGTCGGGGTACGCCCCGGCGCCATCGGCCGGGCGGAAGGCGGGAATGTACCGGGGGCGTGGGGAGGTGACAAGGCGGCGTCTTCCCGCTCCACCCGCCGGACGATCGTGCGACGCCCGGCCTCGTTCTCCCCGCCGCGTCCGCCGATGCACCATCCCGCTCCCCCGTCCGTCCCCGCGTCAGAGGTCCTGCCGCAGTCCGACGCCGAGGCCCAGGCGAGAGCGGTTCCCGCTCCCCAGCGTCTCGCGCTCGTACGACACCGTCCACGTCCATCCCAGCCGCGCCCGCAGCGGGTGCGAGCCCTCCAGCCACGCCTTCAGCGACTCGTCGCGCACCAGCTCCGCCTCCGTGGCCGTCGCGGTCGGCGTGGAGCCGTAGCCCACGGAGAGGCCCACGAACTCGTCCGCGTCGGCGAAGTAGCGGCGGTGGGTGAGGATGACCGTCGCGGACGTCTTCTCCTCCTTCTCCGACACGTACGGCCGCAGCGACGTCCACCCGTCGCCGTGGTACTTCCCCACCGAGCCGGTCAGGATGCGCACGTCGTCCCCGCCGAACCGGAGGAGCCGGCCGCCGCCGGAGACCTCCCACCCCTGGGGCAGGTTGGCGAACACCTCCGCCCCGAACCGCCAGTCGGGGAAGGCGCCGCGGGGGGCGTGGGCCGCGTTCAGGAAGCCGTAGACCCTCTCGGAGATGCGCGGGTACGCGTCCGCCTCCACCTGCGCCGCCGACTCTCCGAAGCGCTGAGCCCAGTTCACCCGCCCGATCACCGTCCCCGCCCGCGTCCGCCGGGAGACGGCGGCGGAGGCCAGGTTCCAGGGCTCGAACAGGGTGTCGAAGCGGACGTGCGAGTACTCCACCGTGACCCGCGTCCGGTTCGGCCGATCCGGCGCGGGTGCCACGGCGGCCGAGTCCGACACCGGCGGCGTCTGCGCGGCGGCGGGGAGCGCGGCCGGCACGCCGACGAGCGCCGCCGCCAGCGGGAGCAGCCGGGCGCACCGGCGGGGTCCACGTCTCTGCATCCGGTCCTGGCTCCTGCTCTTGTTCGTCATGGCGCCCGGCCGGGCGGGGCCCCGGCGGGGCGCTGGAATCCGCGGCGCTCCATGGCGCCCCACGCGCGGTTGCCGCGCAGGTACTTCCACAGCCCCTGCAGCCGCCACACCACGGTGAGCTGCCGGTACCCGCAGTTCTCCAGCAGCGACCAGGCCAGCAGCAGCATCCGGTCGCGGGCCGTGTCGTAGCGGTGGAACGTCATCTCCTCCATCACCAGCGTCGCCGCGGTCAGCACCGCCCCCAGCCCGTACGCGGCCAGGAAGAAGAGGATGGCGAAGGGCACGTCGATGGCGCCCAGCACGAGGCCGAGGATCAATCCGAGCAGGCCGATCGCCTCCACCACCGGCGCCATCAGCTCGACCGCGAAGAAGTACGGGAACGCGACCATCCCCATCCCCCCGTACCGCGGGTTCAGGAAGAGCGCGCGGTGCCGCCACATCACGTCGGCCAGCCCCCGGTGCCAGCGGTCGCGCTGCCGCCCCAGGACCTTCAGCGTCTCCGGCGCCTCCGTCCACGCCACCGGGTCGGGGACGAAGTCGATGCGCGTGGGCCCGCCCTCCTCGTAGCCCCGCCGGCGCAGGCGCAGGACCAGCTCCATGTCCTCGCCCACCGTGTCGTGCGCGTAGCCGCCCGCGGCGATCACCGCCTCGCGGCGGAAGAGGCCGAATGCGCCGGAGATGATCAGGTTGCCGCCGAGGCGGTTCCACCCCAGCCGCCCGAACAGGAAGGCGCGCAGGTACTCCACCACCTGGAAGCCCGGGATGGGGCGCCGGGGCGTGCGCGCGCTCACCACCCGCCCGCCGTGCACCCGCGACTCGTTGGCGATGCGGATGGTGCCGCCCACGGCCAGCACGTCGTCGCGCGAGAGGAACGGGCGGACCATCCGCTGCAGGGCGTCGGGCTCGATCAGCGTGTCCGCGTCGATGGCGCAGACCAGCTCGCCCGTGGAGAGGTTGAGCCCCGCGTTCAGCGCGTCCGCCTTGCCGCCGTTCTCCTTGTCGACGACGACCAGGTTGGGGTGCACGCGCGAGCGCCAGAGCCCCACGACCGGCTTGGCAGCGAGGAGCTTCTGGTAGACCGGGTGGATGGGGACCAGGTCGAACGACTCGACCAGGACGGCCATGGTCTCGTCCTTCGACCCGTCGTTGACGACGACCACCTCCAGCGAGGGGTAGTAGAGCGCCATCAGCGCCCGCAGGCTCTCCGCGATGGTCGCCGCCTCGTTGTACGCCGGGGCGATCATGCTGATGCGCGGCGCCACCCGCGAGCCCAGCATCCGCCAGCGCGCCTGCCCGCGGGTGAGGCGCACGTACTCGCGGATCTCCACCGTGGCGCTGACCAGCAGCAGCAGGTACCAGCCGTTGACGAAGAGGAAATAGACCAGGATCGCCCACTCCAGGCGGACGAGGACGAGCTGCAGGAGCTCGGAGGCGCTCACGCGGGCGACTCCCCCGTCCCGGGCTCCTCGGGCAGGTCCAGCACCTGGCGCGCCATGTCGGCCGCGAAGGCGTCCTCGTCCTGCAGCGCGCGGCGGAGGAGGAGGCGCCCCGGCGACCCCAGCGCGCGCAGGGCGAGGCCCGCCTCCCGCCGCACCGCCCAGGCGGGGTCGCGCAGGAGCCGGACGATGACGGCCGCGGCGGGCCAGTGCCCCAGGCGGCCCAGCGAGGCGCACGCGGAGGCGCGCACGCCCGCGTCCCCGTCCCCCAGCAGGCGCGTGAGCTCCTCGACCACCGGGTCGCCGCCCACGCTCCCCAGCAGGTCCGCGGCGCGCTCCCGCACCCCCGCGTCGGCGTCGCGGCACAGGCGCAGCGCCGCGGCGGTGAAGCGCGAGTCGGGAAGCCCGGCGGCCACGTCCAGCGCCGCGCGGGCCTCCGCCCCCGAGTGCGTCTCCAGGAAGCGCGCGAGCGGCTCCACCGCCGGCGCGCCGATGCGCAGCAGCGTGTCGGGCAGGACGAAGCGCACCTCCCCCGCCGGCCTCGCGAGCTGCTCGACCAGGCGCCGGACGACGGCGGGCTCCGGGCGCCCCGCCGCCCACTCCACCGCCGCGGCGCGCACCTCCGGCCGGCGGTCGTCCAGCAGCGGCGGCACCGCCTCGGCCCCGCCGCCCAGGGCGGCCAGCAGGCGCACGCCGCGCAGGCGGTCCCACCACTCCCGGCGCCGGCAGAGCGACTCCGCCCTGGCCGTGAGCCCCACCTGGCGCGAGAGGGCGCCCAGGCGCGCGCGGTCGCTCCCGCCCAGCGACGGGATCAGCTCGGTGAACAGGCGCACCTGCAGGCGGGGGGCGAGGTCCTGGAGGAACGCCATCTCCGCCGTCGGCAGCCGCTGCGTGTGGGCGGCGGTCAGCAGCGCGCGCCGCCCCCGCTCCAGCCGCGGCGCGTGCCGGCGGCGGCGCGACTCGAGGAGGAGGGCGTGGCCCAGGAAGAGGCCCACGCAGAGCAGGAACGCCGCGCCCAGCACGAGCAGCGCCTCGCGCACCACCTCCTGCGCCCCCAACGGCCCCTCAGCTCCGCAGCGCGCGGCGGACGCGCTGGAGAAGGACGGGCAGGCTGACGGGCTTGGCCACGTGGTCGAACGCGCCCTGCTCCAGGGCGCGCACCACCTCCGCCTCCACCGTGCGCACCGTGAGCATCACCACCCGCGTCCGGTCCAGCACCCGCTCCCTGCCCAGGGCGCGGAGCACGCCCAGGCCGTCCAGCCCGGGAAGGTCCACGTCCAGCAGCACCACGCGGGCGCGCACGGCGGGGCGGGCGCCCGTCAGCGCGTCCACCGCCTCCTGCCCGTCCGCGATCCACTCCGTGCGCCACCCGCGCGTCTCCAGCGCGTGCAGCAGCAGGCGCGCGAGCGCCTCGTCGTCGTCCACCACCAGCACGTCCACGCCGCGAGAGCGCCCGGGCGCGTCCGGCGTCCACCCGGCGGGAAGGATCCGGCCGCGGCCCTCCTCCTTGGCCAGGTAGAGGGCGTCGTCCGCGGCGCGGTAGAGCGCCTGCAGGTCCGCGCCGTCCCCGGGGTACTCGGCCACGCCTCCGCTGAAGCCCACGGAGATGAGCTCGCCGCGGGGACCGGGGAGCGCCGACGAGCGCAGCATCTCCAGAACGTGCTCCAGCCGGGCCGCGCCGTCGTCCTTCTCCGTCCCGAACATGCCGACGACGAACTCTTCCCCGCCCCAGCGCGCGACCACGTCTTCGGCGCGGAAGGTCTTCACCAGCAGCTTGGCGACGGCCCGCAGCACCTCGTCGCCCGTGCCGTGGCCCCAGCGGTCGTTGACGGCCTTGAAGTGGTCCAGGTCGATCACCGCGAAGGAGAACGGCTCCTGCCGCCGCTTCGCGAGGCGGAGGAACTGGACGATCACGTCCTCGGAGCGCCGCCGGTTGGCCACGCCGGTCAGCGGGTCGGTGTCCGCCAGCGACCGGTGCAGGCGCACGCGCTCCAGGCGGTTGCGCACGCGCGTCAGCAGCTCGGGGCCCACGATGGGCTTGGCCACGTAGTCGTCCGCCCCCGAGGCGAAGATGCGCTCCACCGTCTCCGCGTCCGTCCGCGCGGTCAGGAAGATGATGGGGAGCGAGCTCCAGCGGGGGTCGTTGCGCACCACGCGGCAGAGCTCGATGCCGGTCAGGTGCGGCATGTCCACGTCCAGCATCACCAGGTCGGGCGAGGCCGTCTCCAGCGCCTCCCAGAAGCGCAGCGGGTCCCCCAGGGGGTGGACCACGGCGCCGTCCGCCCCCAGGAGCGCCGCCACCGCCTCCAGGATGGCGGGGTCGTCGTCCACCGCCAGGACGGACGTGCCGGCGTGGGCGGCGGGGCGCAGCACGCGCTCCACCGCGTCCAGGATCCCCGCCGGCGGCACCGGCTTCTGCAGGAAGACGCGCCCGCCCAGGCGCGCCACGGAGACGCGGTCGGCGAAGCCGCCCCGCGCGGTCAGCACCACCACCGGCACGGGAGGGTCGCGCTCGGCCAGCTCGCCCAGCAGCTTCAGCCCGTCCTCCCCCCCGCCGTCGAACGAGAGGTCGAGGAGGACGGCGTCCACCGGCCCCTCCGCCAGGCGCGCGCGGGCCTCCGCCGGGCCGCGCGCGATGGAGGGGCGCAGCCCCCGGCCGGAGGCCTCCATGGCGATGCGTTCCGCCAGCTCGGGGTCGTCGTCCACCACCAGCAGGGTGGCGGCGCCCTCCCGGTGCTCCGGCACGGGCGGCGGCGAGGCCGGCGACCCGCTCAGCTCGCGGCGCAGCGCCACCGCCAGCTCGCTCAGGCGCAGCGCCTCCGTCTGCCCCAGCGTGGCGGAGCCCTGCAGCATCATCTCCGCCTCGCGCGCCAGGCGCGACCCCTCCGCGAACCCGAAGGTGCCCACGGAGCCGGCCAGCTTGTGCGCCTCGCGCTCCGCGTTGCGGCGGCCCTCCTCGTCCAGGCTCCCCTCCAGCAGCCCCAGCGCCGCCGCGTCGACGGCGTCCACCCGGCGCAGCACGGCGCCCCGGAAGCGCTCCCACACCCCCGCCACGGCGCTGGCCACCCGGGCTGGCGCGGCGGGCTGCGGCGCGGACGCGGGGCTCCCGGCGTGCCCGAGGGCGGCGGCGGCCACGCGGACCAGCTCCTCGCGGTCGAGCGGGTGGAAGAAGAGACGGGAGATGCCGAGCCGCGCGAGCTCCTCCGACGTCAGGTCCCGGGCGGCGGCGCGGTCCATCAGCAGCAGGACCGGGGGCCGCTCGGGGGCGCGGGAGAGGGCGTCTCGCGCGCTCCCGCCGGCCGCCGCGTCGTCCGCCACCAGCAGGCTCCACCCGCCGGCCGCCAGCTCGGCGGCCAGGCGGCCGGGCTCCACCACCTGCACGGACGCGCCGGGAAGGCGCCGCGCGAGCCACGCCGACACCGCGTCCGGGAGCCCCGCCGCCAGCACCCGGGGGATCACCTCCGCCATGGCGCTCCGCGCCGGCAGGGGCGGGGCGTCACACCGGCCAGCCCAGCGTCTCCGAGACCTGCGCGGAGAGGAGCATTGGATCGAAGGGCTTGGAGAGCACCCCGGCCACGCCCAGCCCGTCGAATGCGCGGCGGTCGGACGCCTGCACCTTGGCGGTGAGCAGGATCACGGGGATGCACTGCGTGGACGGGTCGTCGCGCAGGGCGCGGAAGGTGGTGGGGCCGTCCATCTCGGGCATCATCACGTCCAGCAGGATGGCGTCGGGGCGCTCCGCCGCCGCGCGCCGGATCCCCTCCGCGCCGGACGACGCGGTGAGCACCTCCCACCCTCCCACCATCTCCAGCGAGAGCTGCGCGACCTCGCGGATGTCGTCCTCGTCGTCCACCACCAGGATGCGCCTGGGCGGCATGGTCTCTCCGGCGTGCGGCGGCTGGTCCGGTGCCTCCGATGATCGGCCGTGCGGATGCAAAACCGGCGCCTCCCGCGCCACTCCCCGGGCGACCTCGCGCCTCTCGTCGCGGGCGCGACGGCGGGATGCGATCCGCACCGGGGCGCGAATGCGGAGGGCCCCGCCGCGGCGGGGCCCTCCGGTACCGTCCCGGCGGGTGCGAGGCTACTCCTCGTCGCCCCCCGCGGCGTCGCCGCCGTCCAGGCGCCCCTGCACGTGGGCCACGCCCTCGGCGGTGATGGCGTACTGCTTCCGGGCCTGCCGGGTGGTGCCCATCTTCTTCTTCTGCACCATCAGCGGGGGCTTGGCGCGCAGGTTGGACTCGATGGCCCGGGTGATGTTGGGCACGGGCAGCCCGTTGCGCTTCAGCTCGGCGTTGATGGCCTGCGAGGTCACCGTGCGGTCGGGCTTCCCCTTGGCGAGCGCGAAGGCGCCCAGCAGCGCGCGCTCGGCCATGGTGTCGGGGGTCCAGCGCTCCACCAGGTCCGCGATGGATCCGCCGCCGCGCCGGGCGCGGGTCGCGGTGCCGGCGGGACGGCGGCCGGGGCCGCGCCGCCGCGGGGTGGGAGCCTCGCCGTCCGTGCCGTCCGCCGACGCGCGCGGGGCGGCGGAGGCGCGGCCGGTGCCGCGGGGGAAGGCCCGCTCCAGCAGGATGTCGCGGGCCTTCTCCTTCAGGACCGGGTCATAGCTGGAGATGGCGGCATTGATCTCGTCGAGCAGCTCTTTGACCTGCTTGAGGTCTTCCATGGGTCTCCTCCGGACCGGCGCGCGTGGGGACACGGCGCCGCGGCTTGGTGGCGGGGGTGGGGGGACGGTCGGTGCAATGGTTCGGGGTTGCAGTGCATTATTTACTGCGCCCCTCCCATCGCCGTCAAGTACGACGTGCGCGCGGCGTCCGAGAACGCCACCAGCCACACCGTCTCCGGCAGGTCATGCCGGGCCAGGAAAGCCCGCGTCTCGCGCACCGCGATGACCGCCGCCCGCTCCGCCGGAAAGCCGTACACCCCCGTGGAGACGGCCGGGAAGGCCACCGAGCGCATCCCTCGCATCTCCGCCGCGCGCAGCGAGCTGCGCCACGCCGAGGCCAGCAGCTCGTCCTCCCCCTCCCCGCCGCCGCGCCATACGGGGCCGACGGTATGGATCACCCATCGCGCGGGCAGAAGGTACCCGCGCGTGACGCGCGCCTCGCCCGTGGGGCACCCGCCGATCGACCGGCACTCCTCCAGAAGCCCCGGCCCCGCCGCCCGGTGGATCGCCCCGTCCACCCCGCCCCCGCCCAGCAGCGACTCGTTCGCCGCGTTCACGATCCCGTCCACCTCCAGCTTCGTGATGTCCCCCTGCACCACGCGGATCCGCGCGTCCACGACCGGCGTCTCCATCGATCTCCCCTTTCGTATCCGTGCGATCCCCAAACCGCCGACGAGCCTGCATCCGCGCATTCCCCTCAACCGCTTTTTTCACGCCGGAGACGCTGAGAAACGAAAAGAGAGACGCGGAGGGGTTCCGTCGCCGGCCACCCTCCCGTCGCGAGCCGCGGCTATGGAAGAAGGAGGAGTTCAGGGGGTTCTTGGGATGTGCCCCAATCTGGCCCCGGTGCCGTCCCAAAACTCCCCTAACTCTTCAACCTCCTTCTTTTCCTTGGTCCTCGGAAGCACGCGCCGGCCCTCGCGAACCCCCTCGCAGTTCTCCGCGTCTCCCCGTCCTCCGCGTCTCCGCGTGAAAAACCGCTTCGCGCCGCGCGCGACGGAGCCAGCGGAAAACCAGCCGACAGATGCACGAATGCGAAAAGCCGGCCCGGGAACGAGTCCCTGGCCGGCTTTTCGGTGCTTCAGTGGAGGCGGGGAGATTCGAACTCCCGTCCTGACATGATTCCATCGCAGCGTCTACGTGCGTATCCCGCAGTTCTTTCTCCTCGCCCGGTCAACGGCCTGCGGACCGCCCATCCCGGACCAGCCATGAACTTCTCGCTCACCCTATCACGGCATTCGGGCAAGCCAGCCTGAGTTTGCGACGCCCGTTGACCCGGCTCAGGCGGGTCTGACCAACGGACGGGAGGTAAGGATTCCCCGAAGGGACTCTACTTACGCAGCCAGGGCGAAGTTATCGTTCGCAGGTAATGTTTTCCCAGAGGTTTAACGAGTAACTCTGAGCACCTCGGCACGCTGCTACGCTTTCACCACACCAGTCGAAACCTGTCGCCCCCAGTACCCTGATTGTCAATTCCCACGTGCTGAATATACAGCCCCCGGCCCCCGCAGTCAATCCCCTTGTACCACAACGAGTTAGGCGACGCGGATCTCCTCCGTTCGCCCCCTCACCCCGTCCCGTCCCCCTCCCCCGTCGCCGTCCCCGTCCGCGGGGCCGCGGTGACCCGGTTGCGGCCCGCGCCCTTGGAGCGGTAGAGCGCCGCGTCCGCCAGCGCCAGCACCTCGCCCGGCGTGGCGACGCAGTCCGGGCACGCCGCCACCCCCGCCGACAGGGTGACGGAGAGGGGGCGCCCCTCCCAGATCACCGGCTTCCCCTCGATCGCGCGGCGGATGCGCTCCGCGGCGTCGATCCCCGCGCGCAGCCCCGTCTCCGGCAGCAGGACCACGAACTCCTCGCCGCCCAGGCGCGCCGCCACGTCCACCTCGCGCACGGTGGATCGCATGGTCTCCGCCACGTGGCGCAGCACGCGGTCGCCCGCGTCGTGGCCCCAGGTGTCGTTGAACTGCTTGAAGTGGTCCACGTCCAGCATCACCAGCGCGAACGGCCGCGCGTAGCGGTCGAAGTACCCCGTGGCGGTCGCCAGGCGCCCCTCGAAGGCGCGGCGGTTGGGCAGGCCGGTGAGCGAGTCGGTGGATGCGCGTCGGTCCAGGGCGTCCAGGCGCGAGGCGCTGCGCATGGGCAGCGGCGCGGCGCTGGCGAGCAGGCGCAGCAGGTCCATCTCGGGCTCGCCGAAGCGCCCCGGCTCCGAGTGCCAGACCACCACGGCCCCCACCGCCCGTCCCTCCGCGGTGAGCGGGAGCACCGCGGCCGAGCGCGGGGAGACCGGCCACTGCTCCCCCGGGGTGCAGAGGGGAAGGCGCTCCTTCTCCCGCCGCAGGTCCACGTACGCCAGCGTCACCCCGTGCTTCAGGGCGAGGGCGACGCGGGAGTCCCCGTCGCTGAACGAGGGCCCCAGCGCGGGCGCCTCCTCCTCCGACTCCGCCGCCACGGCCAGGATCCGCCCGCGGCCGTGCTCCCCCGGCGCCAGCGCCACGGCGGCGCCCCCGGCGCCCGTCCCCTTCCGCACCGTCTCCGCCAGCTTGGCCGCGAAGCGGTCCAGCTCCATCTCGGCCGGCAGCGTGCGCACCGCGTCGTACAGCGCCTGCACGCGCGCCTCGGCCCGCTCCGCGTCCTCGCGGATCGCCAGCAGCTTCCAGAGCGTCCCCAGGTGCTTCCCGGCCTCCAGCGCCACCGGCTCCGCGCCCGGCGGGACCCCGCCGGAGTAGGCGAGCGCCAGCACCCCGTCCGGCAGGTCGACGGGGACGAGCAGCATCTCCTCCGCCCACATCGACGGCAGCACGCGGCGCCCCCGCTGCAGGTGGACGTGCACGCGCTCCAGGATCGCCCACCCGAAGGGATGGCCCTCCAGGTCCACCACGGCGGGCGGCGCGGGCTCCGCCGGGTGCGCGGCCAGCTCCAGCAGGGTCGCCGTGCGCCCGGACGCGTCCATCCGCCAGAGCGCCGCCTCGTGCGCGTCGGTCGCGCGCCGCACCAGCTCCATCATCCGCGCGACCACCACCTCCGCCGCCTCGGGATCCTCGGCCGCGGCCGCCGCGCGGGCCACGGCGGGCTCCCCCGTCTCCGGCGAGCGGGGGGAGCGGCGCGCCTCCCACCACCACGCCCCGGCGCCGGCGGCGATGGCGAGGGCCGCGCGGAGGAGCGGCACCGCCCCGGGCGCCGGGCCGCGCAGCCACTGCTCTCCTGTGAGGAGGGCGAGCGCGACCGCCCAGCCCGCGGGCGCGCGGCGAGGGTCGGCGCGGCCGAGGAGGAAGGCCCAGCCGGCGGCGACGGGGACGAGCGGGGACTCCAGGCCGCCGGTGGCCGCGATGCCCAGGTGGAGCGGGAACCAGAGGGAGGCGGCCCCCGCGGCGTCCCGCCTGGCCCTCAGCAGCAGGACGGAGGGGATGAGGAGGAGGACGGCGGCCGCGGGCAGCCCCCACGCCGGGAGCGCCGGCCTCGCCAGCAGGGCGGCCAGGTAGACGGCGGCCGCGCCTCCCGCCAGGAGGCGTGCGTCGGGGACTCGGGCCGGGGTGCGGATCGTCAGCTTTCCGACAGGAGGTTGATGCGGCTGGCGGCGCTCGCCGCCCCGAAGCCGTTGTCGATGTTCACCACCGTCACGCCGGACGCGCACGAGTTCAGCATCCCCAGCAGCGCCGCCACCCCGCCGAAGGCGGCGCCGTAGCCCACGGACGTGGGGACGGCGATCACCGGCGCCGCCACCAGGCCGCCGACCACGGAGGGGAGCGCCCCCTCCATGCCCGCGACGACGATGACGACGGCGGCGCGGTCCAGCGCCTCGCGCGCGGCCAGGATGCGGTGCAGGCCGGCGACGCCCACGTCGGAGAGCCGCTCCACCGGGTTGCCGAAGGCGCGGGCGGAGAGCGCCGCCTCCTCCGCCACCTGCAGGTCGCTCGTCCCCGCCGTGACGATCAGCACCGGGCCCTTCGGACGCCGCGCCGTCGGCTGCGCCGGGGCCAGGAAGGCGGTGCGGCCGAAGAGGTCGACCTCAATCCCCGGCAGCGCGCCGAGCAGCGCCTCCCTGCCCTCCGGGCCCAGCCGGGTGACCAGGAGGCCGTCCCCCCGCTCCGCGATGCGCTCGGCGATGGCGCGCAGGTGCTCGGGGCGCTTCCCCTCCCCGAAGACCACCTCCGGGAAGCCCTGGCGCAGCGCGCGGTGGTGGTCGATGCGGGCGAAGCCCAGCTCCTCCACCGGCGCCCAGGCCAGGCGCCGCTCCGCCTCCGCCGGCGACGTCCGTCCCTCCGCCACCTCCGCCAGCAGGGCGCGCACGCGCTCCGGCGTCACGCCGCCGCCCCGTGCGACTCGCGGTACGAGCGCAGGTAGCTCTCCAGCTGCGCCTCCGCGTGCTCCAGCCGGGTCACCGCGAAGAGCTCCTGGCGCAGGTCGCGCCCGTTGGGAAGGCCCTTCGTGTACCAGCCCAGGTGCTTCCGGAACTCCACCATCGCCTTCTCCTCGTCGCGCTCCCACAGGATGGCCTGGCGGGCGTGCTCGATCACCACACGGAAACGCTCCTCCGGACCGGGGTCCGCCGGGATCGGCTCCCCGCGCAACGCCGCCCGCGCCTGCCGGAAGATCCACGGCGCCCCGTGCGAGCCGCGCGCGATCATGATCCCCGCGCACCCCGTGTGCTCGCGCATGCGGCGCGCGTCATCCCCCGTCCACACGTCGCCGTTGCCGATCACCGGAATGTCCAGCGCGTCCACCACGGCGGCGATCTCGTCCCAGTTGGCGGTGCCGCTGTACATCTGCGTGCGCGTCCGCGCGTGCAGCGTCAGCACCTCGGCGCCGGCGTCCTGGCAGCGCAGGGCGATCTCCACCGGGTTGCGCATCTCCTCGCTCCACCCGCTGCGGATCTTGCACGTGGTGGGGATGGAGATGGCCGCCTTCACGGCGCGCAGCACGGCCTCGACGAGGTTCAGGTCCTTCAGGCAGCCGGAGCCGCCGTTGCGGTTCGCCACCTTCTTGACCGGGCACCCGAAGTTGATGTCCAGGAAGTCCGGCGCGTACACCTCCTCCACCAGCGCCGCGGCCTCGGCCATGGCGGCGGGGTCGGCGCCGAAGATCTGGATGCCGATGGGGCGCTCGTCGTCGTGGAAGCGCAGGTACGAGTGGGTGCGGCGGTCGTGGCGGCGGATCCCCTCGGCGGAGACGAACTCCGACACCACCACGTCCGCGCCGAACGAGCGGCACAGCCGGCGGAAGGGGGACTCGCTCACCCCGGCCTGCGGGGCCAGGTACAGGGGGACGGAGCCGTCCCGCAGCATTTCGGACGCGGTCTTTCGCATGGGGCGCAATATAACCCCCCCGCGCGACCGCGCTCAACCGAGCGGCGCCGCCGCCGCGCCGAAGCCCCGGAGCGACAGGCCCGTATCCCGTTTTTGACAGTGCCGGGGGCCCCGGTTACATTGACCCGTCCACGGACCCTGGCCGTTCGTGACCCAACCACGGGATAGCGAGATATGGAACTTCGGGAGTTCTTCACGGAAGACGCGGTCTCCCTGGACCTCAAGGGCGAGACCAAGGACGAGATCCTCAAGGAGCTGATCTCGCTGCTGGGGCTCGACGACAAGTCGCAGGGAATCCTGTTCAAGATGCTCAAGCGGCGCGAGAACCTGGGGTCCACGGGAATCGGGCGGGGGATCGCGATCCCCCACTGCCGCTCGCTGGTGGTCAACAAGCTGCGCATGGCGTTCGGGCGCAAGCCCGGCGGGGTGGAGTACAAGGCGATGGACGAGCAGCCCGTCCACAACTTCTTCCTCATCATCGCCCCGCCCCTCGAGGTCTCCAACCAGTACCTCCCGGTGCTGGGCAAGATCGCGCAGTTCTCCAAGGAGCCGGACATGTCCGACCGGCTCGCGCAGCTCGGCTCCCCGGCCGAGTTCCTGGACCTGCTCCAGGAGAAGGGGGTCTGAGATGCACCACCAGCTCGAGACCCTCCTGGAGATCCAGGACCTGAAGACGCAGCGCAAGGAGCTGGAGACCGCCGAGGGCGAGCTCCAGAAGGAGGTGTTCAACCTTCCCCTGAAGGACGCGCTGGCGCAGCTCGACGAGAAGATCGACGAGATGGTGGAGTCGCTGGAGCCGCAGGTGCGCAACAAGTACCTGCGCATCTGCACCCGCCACCCCCGGGTGGTGGTGCCGGTGATCCGCGGCACCTGCTACGGCTGCTTCGTGGCCGTGGCCACGGCGGTGGCGTCGGACGCCGACCGCAACCGCGACGTGCTGTCCTGCGAGAACTGCGGTCGCTTCCTGTACATGATCGACTGAGGCGCGGCGCCGGAAGGGACAACCGTCGAGGCCGGTCCGGATCGTTCCGGGCCGGCCTCGTCAGTTCCGGAAGAACGGCGGGAAGATCCTCCCGCGCCTCCGGGGCGCCACCACCATCATGCGGATGAAGTCGTTCTTCTCGTTGACCACCAGCTCGCAGTAGTAGATCCCCGAGGCCACCCGCCTTCCGTTCAGGTCCTTCCCGTCCCAGTACGCCACCTTCCGCCCGGGCTCCGTGTAGCGGAGGCTCGTCACCGGGATGTTCTTGCCCCTGGGGTGCTGCACCGCCACGGGGACCGCCACCAGCTGACGAAGGATGTTGTAGATGCGGATGGAGACCACCCCGGTCTGCCCCTCCTTGAACAGGCTCTCCTCCAGATAGAACGGGATCCACGTCTCGGGGTTGACGGGATTGGGTTGGTTCTGCTCCAGCCGGAACTCCTTCGCCGGCATCGCCGGGAGGGAGCTCTCGGGGTCCTGGGACCACAGCTCCGGCGGGGAGAGAGACCCGTAGACCAGCACGAGGAGGAGGAGCAGAACAGCGGGCGCGCGTCGCATCGGCACCTCTCTGTTCAGACGTTTCGGACCGTCGGCTCCTCCGCGAGATCGGGTGAGGCGTGCAAGTGCCTTGTTTCTCCAGTATATCGGGCCGCTCGCGCCCCGGTCAAGCGACCCCCGGGCCCCCCACGGCGGGGGCCTCGCGCGCCGACTCGGCCAGGAACATGTCCAGCGAGCGGAAGGGCCGGTCGTGGGCGAGCTGCGCCTCCAGGAATGCCTTCAGCAGCGCCCGGTGGGTGCCCGCGCGCGCCGGCGGCGTGGTGGGCACCTCGCCCTGCGTCATCCCCCGCAGCTCGCGCCGCGTGGGGGCGTCCAGCACCCGCCCAGCGGGGCGGCAGCGCAGGCAGGCGACGCCGCCCGCCAGCACGTCGAAGCGCACCGGCTCGTCGTCTCCCGGCACCGCGCCGCAGTGGACGCATGCGTCCGTCTGTGGCTCGTACCCCAGAAGCGCCACGATGCGCCATGCGCCCGCCAGCACCGTCCCCTCCACGTCCCCCGGGTCCGCCTCCACCACGGCGTCCCAGGCGGCGAGCAGGAAGTCGTACAGCTCCGGGTGCGGCTCCTCGGTCGCCAGCCGCAGCGCCAGCTCGGCCAGCAGCGAGGCCCCCGCGAACGCCGGCAGCGAGCGCCCCAGCCCCTGCCGCGACCGCACCAAGTCGAAGCCGGACAGGGTGTGCAGCTCGCGCCCCTCCTTCAGGTAGAACGAGGCCACGCCCTCGGTGAACGGCTCCAGCACCCCGCCGTAGCGGCTCTTCGGCCGCAGCGCCCCCTTGGCCACCACCGAGCGCGAGCCCGCCTCGCGCGTCAGCAGGCGCAGGATCTTGCTGGTCTCGCTGTAGGGGAAGACCTGCAGGACGAGCGCGCGGGTGGAGACGAGGGGCACGGGGCCGCCTCCCTGGCTAGGCCTCCCCCGCCGCGGCGGCCGGGGCGGGCGGGCGGCGGCGCAGGGCGGCCCACGCCCCCGCCGCCAGGACGGCCGCCGTCAGGGCTACGGCGGCGATCCGCGGGTCCACCGGCGGCACCGACGGCCCCTCCCACGCGATGGAGACCCTCGCGCCGGAGCGCAGGCCGGCGGCGGTGAACTGGCGGAAGCTGTCCCCCTCCGCCGTGAAGCGCCCGGTCTCGCGCAGCCCCTCCACCTCCACCGGCGGCGCGGGCTCGCGCACGAACAGGTTCAGCGTGTCGGTGGCCTCGCGGACGGGCACCGCCATCTCGCGCAGGTCCCGCGGGATGCGGTAGCGCACGAAGACGTCGCGCGTGCCGGGGACCAGCGGGGTGGAGAGCAGGACGCGCGAGCGCACCTGCACCACCTCGTTCGCCGCCACGCTCCCCTCCCCCACCTCGAACGACGTGGCCTCCGCCGGGATGGTGAAGCCCCACACGGGCTTCCCCCCGTCCGGCACCACGGTGCGGCGGGCGCGGTTCTCGATGCGCAGGATCTCGCCCACCTCCCACCCGCCCTGCGGGTCCGGCACCAGCGCCACGTCCCGCCGTACGATGCGGACCGAGTCGACGGCGGCGGGCGAGGAGGTGGTGTCGTACGCCACCACGCGGTAGTCGTTCCCCGCGTCGCCCGCGTGGAGGGGCGGGCCGAAGTACCGCACCCCCGCCACCTGGGCCGTGGCGAAGTACACCACGAAGCCGGCGGAGTCGGGCGCGGGGGGCAGGCGGAAGCGGAACGCGCCGTCCGCCGCCGTGGTTCCCTTCCCCACCTCGCCCGACTGGCCGCGGGTCACGCGGTGCAGCGCGACGGAGACGCCCGGGAGAGGCTGGCCGTCGCGGACCACCACGCCGCGCATCTCCTGCGCGGCGGCGGGGGCGGCGAGGAGAGCGAGCGCGAGGGCGAGGAGGAGGGGCGCGGCCCGTCCCCCGAGGGCACGCCGCAGGAGGGTGGTCACGGGTTGAACCGCCCCAGGTCCTCGGGGTCGAGCTTGCGCAGGTACTCCTGGAGCTGCTCGGGGGAGAGCTTGGGGTCGCCGGGGGCCGCGGGCTCCGCGTCGGGGTCCGGGGACACCGTCGTGATCTCCACCCCCGCCGACGCCAGCAGCTCGTCGTCGGCCCAGAGCTCCGCCTGCATCCGCAGCGCGATGGCGATGGAGTCGGAGGGGCGCGCGTCCACCGTGAACACGTCGTCGCCGCGCTGGATGACCAGCTCGGCGAAGTAGGTGTTGTCCTGCACGCGCGTGATCAGGACCCGCGTGAGCGTGCCCCCCATCCCCTTGATGATGGAGGGGAAGAGGTCGTGCGTGAGCGGCCGGGGAAAGCTCATCCCCGCCAGCTCCATGGCGATGGCGCTCGCCTCCGCCGGGCCGATCCAGATGGGGAGGACCCGGTCTCCTTCGGTCTCCTGCAGCAGGACGACCGGCGTCTTGGTGTTCTGGTCGAGCCCCAGGCTCTGCACCCGCAGTCGGATCATCTGTCCCGCCTGAAAACGAGGGAGGTGGACGGCGCCCGGCGGACGGCCGCCGGCGCGCTCCACCTCCACGGGTACGTCCGTGAGCGGCGGGGCCGTCGCGGCCCCGCCCCCGTTCCGTCACGCCCCGGCCGCCGTGCGCAGGTCGTCGGTGCGGAGCGTCTCCTCCCAGGGGAAGAGCTTCACCTTCTTGCCGTTCCCCACCACCTCCGGCTTGCGCCCGAAGTGTCCGTAGGCCGCGGTGGGCTGGTAGATCGGGGTGCGCAGGTCCAGCGCCTCGATGATCGCCTGCGGTCGGAAGTCGAACACCTGCCGCAGCGCGCCCACGATCGCCTCCTCGGACACCTCGCCGGTGCCGAAGGTGTCCACGCGGATCGAGACCGGCTCCGCCACGCCGATGGCGTACGCGAGCTGGATCTCGCAGCGCCCGGCCAGCCCGGCCGCCACCACGTGCTTCGCCGCCCAGCGCGCCGCGTACGCCGCGGAGCGGTCCACCTTGGTGGGGTCCTTGCCGCTGAAGGCGCCGCCGCCGTGACGGCCCATCCCGCCGTAGGTGTCCACGATGATCTTGCGGCCCGTGAGCCCCGCGTCGCCGTGGGGGCCGCCGATCACGAAGCGGCCGGTGGGGTTGATGTGGATGGTGCAGCGGTCGCGGTCGAAGAGCGCCTCGGGAAGCTCGGGCACGATCACGCGCTCGATGATCTCCTCGCGGATCTGCTCCTGCGTCACCTCGGGGCCGTGCTGGGTGCTCACCACCACGGTGTCGATGCGCACGGGGCGGTCGCCCTCGTACTCCACCGTCACCTGCGTCTTCCCGTCGGGGCGCAGCCAGCTCACCTTGCCGTTCTTGCGCACCGTGGCCAGCCGGCGGGCCAGGTTGTGCGCCAGCAGGATGGGGGTGGGCATCAGCGCCTCGTTCTCGTTCGAGGCGTAGCCGAACATCATCCCCTGGTCGCCCGCGCCGCCCGTGTCCACGCCCTGGGCGATGTCGGGGGACTGCTGGTCGATGGTGGTCATCACGGCGCACGTGTCGCCGTCGATCCCGTACGAGGCGTCGGTGTAGCCGATGCTCTTGAGCGTGCCCCGCACGATGGCGGGGATGTCCACGTAGGTGCTGGTGGTGATCTCACCCGCCACGACGGCGACGCCGGTGGTCACCAGGGTCTCGCAGGCGACGCGGCCGCGCGGGTCGTGCTCGAGGATCGCGTCGAGCACGGCGTCGGAGATCTGGTCGGCGATCTTGTCGGGATGCCCCTCCGTGACCGACTCGGAGGTGAAAAGCTGGCGGTTCTCCACTCCGGCTCCAGGACGCTGGGTTGGGCATTGGGTCGGAAAAGCGCCCAAAGATACGGCCTCAGGAGAGGCCCGACAAGCTCCAGCTCCCGGTGAACTTGGAGAGGTCCAGGGCCCGCCCCAGCGACCTCGTCAGCACGCGCACCACCTCGTCGGGCGTGCGGGCGCGCAGCGCCTCCTCCACGGCCGCCGCGGCGTCGGCCTGGGTGACGGAGCGGATCACCTTCTTGATCTCGGCCAGGGCCGACGGGCCCACGCTGATGGAGCCGACCTTCATCCCGATCAGCATGTAGGCGCCCAGCGGGTTCCCCGCCACCTCGCCGCAGACGCTCACCTCGATCCCGGCCCTGGCCCCCGCGTCGGCGATCAGCCGGATCAGGCGGACGACGGCGGGGTGGAAGGGGTTGTAGAGGCGGGCCAGGCGCGAGTTGCCGCGATCCACCGCGAGCGTGTACTGCACCAGGTCGTTGGTGCCGATGGAGAAGAAGTCCACGTGCGCCGCCAGCTCGGGCGCCGTCATGGCCGCCGCGGGCGTCTCGATCATCGCCCCCAGCGAGTAGGCGGCCGGCACGGCGACGCCCTCGGCCCGCAGCTCGCCCAGGCAGTGCTCGATCAGCCCCCGCGACTCCACCACCTCGGCCACGTCGTTGATCAGCGGCAGCATGATGCGCACGTCGCCCACGGGCATGGCCCGCAGCAGCGCGCGGAGCTGCGTGCGGAAGATGGCGGGCTCGTCCAGGCACACGCGGATGGCGCGCCACCCCAGGAACGGGTTCTCCTCGGGCGCCATGTGCAGGAACGCCGGGAACTTGTCGCCGCCCAGGTCGAAGGTGCGGATCACCACCGGCGCGTCCGGGAACACGTCGGCCACCTGCCGGTAGGCGCGGTACTGCTCGTCCTCGCCCGGGGCGGTGCCGCGGCCGACCACCAGGAACTCGGTGCGGTAGAGGCCGATCCCGTCCGCCCCGTGGGCGCGGGCGGACACCGCCTCGCCCGGCAGGTCGATGTTGGCGCGCAGGGCCATGCGCACGCCGTCCCGCGTCACCGAGTCCAGGTGCGCGAGGAGCACCAGCTCCTGCTCCCACTCCCGCACCTGCACGTCGCGGTCGCGGTAGAGCGCCTTGGTCTCCTCGTCCGGGTCCACGATCACGCGCCCGGCGCGGCCGTCCAGCAGGATCTCGCGCCCCTCCTTCACCACCTCGGACAGGTCGCCCAGCGACACCACGCAGGGGATGTCGAGAGAGCGGGCCAGGATGGCGCTGTGCGACGTACGCGTGCCCAGGTCGGTGGCGATCCCCACCACCTGCCTGCGGTCGAGCTGCACGGTCAGCGAGGGGGTGAGCTCGCGCGCCAGCAGGATGAAGCGCTGGTCGCCGCCGCGCGTGGCCAGGTCGGGCTCGTCCAGCCCCAGCAGGCGGCGCAGCACGCGGTTCTGGATGTCGGCCAGGTCGTTCAGCCGGTCCAGCACCATGGGGTGCGAGGTGTGGGACATGGCCGACTGCCACTCCAGCACCCGCAGCTCGAACGCGCGCTCGGCGGTCAGGTGGTTCTCGCGGATGTACTGGGTGGTCCCCTGGAGCAGGTCGGCGTCCTCCAGCATCAGCACCTGCGGCTCGAAGATCTGGGCCTCCACCGCGCCCATCTCCCCCGCCACCCGGACCTGCAGCTCGCGGATGCGGGCCTTCGCCCAGTCGCACGCCTCCAGGAAGCGCGACACCTGCCGCTCCACGTCGGCCTCGCCCACGATCTGGCCGTGGGGAACGTGCGGGACCTCCCAGCGCAGCACGCGCGCCGGCCCGATCACGATCCCCGGCGAGGCCGGGATCCCGTCGCGCACCAGGGTGGCCACGGCTCAGTCCTCGCCGAAGCGGCGCTCGATGAGCTGCACCAGGGCGCCCACGGCCTCGGCCGCGTCGGCCCCGGAGGCGCGCACCTGCACCTCCGAGCCGCACTCGGCGGCGAGCATCATCACCCCCATGATGCTCTTTCCGCTCACCTCCACGTCGTCCTTGCGGATCCAGACGTCCGAGGCGAAGCGGTTCGCCAGCTTGACGAACTCGGCGGCCGGGCGGGCGTGCAGCCCGTACTTGTTGAGGATCGTGGCGTGCGAGCTGTGTTCCATGCCGCTTGGGGTCTCAAGGGGTGCGTGCGAGGGCCAGCCCCAGCAGCCACGCCGCCAGGAGCAGGACGAAGGCGGCGCGGCGGACGCGGAATCCCAGCGCCACGCCGGCGGCCACCGCCGGCAGGGCCCACGCCACGTCGGGGGCTCCCTGCACGGCGCGCCCGGCCGCCAGCACGGCGACCAGGCCGGCCAGCGCGGCGCCCGCGTCGGCGGCGCGCTCGCCCAGGCGGGTGAACGGGGCTTCCTTCAGGGCCTTCCCCACCGCCAGCCCGTCGCGGGCGCCCACCCGCAGCCCCCAGGCGCGCACGGGAAGGTGGAGGAGGTTGTACGCGGCCAGGAAGAGCAGGGCGCCCAGCCACCAGGCCCCGCCCAGCAGGAACGCGGCGAGCCCCAGGAGCGACGCCGCGGGGCGCCAGACCAGCCAGAAGAGGCGGTCGCCCATGGTGCCCAGCGAGCCGCGGAGCGCCGCCTTGAAGCGCTCCACCATCTCGGGGGGCGTGCCGTCCGCCTCCAGGCGCGCGACGGCCCCCGCGGCCACCGTGGCCAGGTACGGGTGGCTGTTGAACAGCACCAGGTGCCGCGCCAGCGCCTCGCGCAGGCGCGCCTCGTCCCCCCCGTACACGTGGCGCAGCGCGGGGAGCACCACGAACGCGAAACCCGTGCCGATCAGGGTCTGGTAGTTCCACGAGCCCTGCACCGCGAAGCTCCGCAGCAGCAGCGCCCTGCGCACCCGGGCGGGAAGCTCGCTCATCTGCGGCTCAACGTAGCACCAGCACGGCGATCCCGCATGCGGCCCCCAGCAGGAACAGGGGGATGCGGCGCGTGCCGAAGAGCCGGAGCGACGCCGCCGCCCCCGCCGCCACCGCCGCGGCGATCACCGTCCACAGCAGGCGGTCGGGGAGCGCAGGGCGCGGGACCGAGCCGAGCATCCAGGCCAGGATCAGCATTCCCAGCGACGCCAGGACCGCCCCGCGAGCGAAGTCCACCCCCATGGAGGTGAGGTGCCGCCGGGTGACGGTTGCCGCCGTGGGCGACTCCCCCTCCGCCGGCACGGCGATGCGCACGTTGACGTGCCGCATGCGCTCCAGCGTGGTCCCCGACACCCACTCCCAGGCGAAGGCGAAGACCAGGACCACCAGGAGCTCCGCCGCGGTGTGCGTCCCCAGCGCGAAGAGGGCGCCCGCGGCGACCGCGGGCGGCCCGCCCTCGGGGTAGCGTGCGGCGCCCACGGGAAGGACGCCCAGGTGGAACGCCTCCAGCAGCGCGCCCACCAGCGCTCCCTGCACCGGCGCCCCCGCCGCCCACCCCGCCAGCGCCCCCGCCACCAGCGGGCGCGAGAGCATGAGCTGTCCCAGCGAGGTCCCGTCCAGGGCGGCCAGGCCCCCCATCAGGGCCAGCAGCAGGAACAGCGGCGGGTCGGGGAGCATCAGGACGCGGCGCGCACGGTCAGGGGGAGGGCAGGAGCTCGTCCAGCGGCACCCGGCGCGAGGCGGGAAGGTCGCGCGCCGACACGTGGGCGCCGTCGGCGGCGATCCGGCGCAGCTCGCCGGCCTCGTCGGGGGTCAGGTGCAGGTAGGGGAGGACGCGGTCGCGCCCCGCGCGGTGGTGGATCCCCCCCAGGTTCACGTCCTCGTCGCGCAGCAGGCCGCCCTCGGCCACCCGGGCCAGGGTGGCCACGTCGCGGACCAGCACGATCGTGCGGTGGCCGTCGCGGCGCCACACTTCCACCAGGCGGCGCCCCTCCTCCACGTCGGCGAAGGACGCCTCGATCTCGGCGGGCACTCCCAGGCAGTACAGCTCCTTCTCCCAGTCGCTGGTCGCCAGGGCGTCGTCCACCACCACGATCCGGTCGGCGTGCAGCGGGCCGCCCCACCCCACCACCACCTGCCCGTGGATCAGCCGCTCGTCAACGCGAAACAGCACGATCGGCATGCGCCGTTCCCTCCCTGCAGGTCCCGGTGATCCCCGCGCGCCCCTTCTCCGTCAGCCGCTCCACGAGCTGCGGCAGGGGGAGGTCGCGGTGGAAGGCGAAGTCCAGCAGGAGGGGAAGGTTCACGCCGCTCACCACGGCGGTGTGCGGCCGGTCCAGCGAGAGCCTTCGCGCGGCGAAGGCGCAGCTCCCGCTGGCCAGGTCGGTGAAGACGATGCCCGGCCCGTCGCCCAGCGCGTCGCGCACGGCCTGCTGCAGCGCGTCGGGGCCGTGCCCCTCGTTGCTCAGCGCGACCAGCGCCTCCTCCCCGATGCCGGCGATCTGGCGGACGGCGGCGACCAGGCCGGCCGCCAGGGTCGCGTGGGCCACGATCAGCCCCCGGACCTCGTCACTCATAGTCTTCCTCCAGGTACTCCATCGTTCCCTGCATCCGGCTCTGGAGCCGTCGATTGAAGAGCTCGGCGGAGTTGACCCCCGCGTACTTGAGCAGGTGGTTCATGGCCACGACCTCGCAGACGACGGTGATGTTCTTCCCCGGCACCAGCGGGATCAACGCCTTGGGGATCGGCACGCCCAGGATGTCCATCGTCTGCTGGTCCAGCCCGGTGCGGTCGTAGTGCGTACCCTCGTCCCACACCTCGAGCTGCACCACCACCTCGATCCGCTTCTGCTGGCGGATCGCGCGGATCCCGAAGAGCTTGCGCACGTCGATGATGCCTACCCCGCGGATCTCCATGTGGTGCCGCTGCAGGTCGTGGCCGCGGCCGATCAGGATCTCGTTGCCCCGCCGGGAGATGATCACCATGTCGTCGGCCACCAGCCGGTGCCCGCGCTCCACCAGGTCCAGCACCGTCTCGCTCTTGCCGATCCCGCTGCGCCCGATGAACAGGAGCCCCACCCCGTATACGTCGGCCAGGGACCCGTGCAGCGTGGTGGAGGGCGCGAAGCGCTCCTCCATGAAGGGCTTGATGCGCGAGTAGAAGTCGGCGGTCTTCAACCCCGTGCGCACCACGGGGGTCCCCCGCTCGTTCGCCAGCCGGAGCAGCCCGTCGGGCGCCTCCTGGCCCTTGGTGATGAAGATCACGGGGATGTTGAAGGAGAGGAACTCCCCCACCGCCGCGCCGCGGCGCTCGTCGTCGAGTGACTCCAGGAACGAGACCTCGGTCTCTCCCAGCACCTGCATGCGGTCCTCGGGGAAGCGCTCGGTGTAGCCCGTGAGCACCAGCCCGGGGGAGGAGATCTCCGGCCCGCTGATCTCGCGCGTCAGCCCCCGCTCGTCGGTGAGCAGCTCCAGGGCGAGCGAGTCCCTCTTGGTGCGGAGCAGCTCCTCCACGGTCAGCGGCGTCGGCAAGCTTCCTCCGTTGCGGTTCGGCTCAGTCGGGGCGCGGCCGCCCGGCGGCCACGGCCGCCAGGTCCGCCTCGGTGCGGTCCGCCGCGCGCTCCCAGGAGAATCCCAGCGCGAAGCGCCGCGCCCCCTCCCCAAGCCGCGCCACGCTCTCGGGCCGGGCCGCCAGCCCGCGGAGCGCCTCCGCCAGCGCGGCCGCGTCGTCCGGTGGCACCAGCAGCCCCGTCACGCCGTGCACGACGGACTCCCGCAGCCCGGGGGCGTCCGCCGCCACCGCCGGGGTGCCGCACGCCGCCGCCTCCACGTTGGTGATCCCCCACCCCTCCTTCGGCGAGACCAGCACCGTGGCCCACGCGCGGCGCAGCAGCTCGCGCTTGCGCTCCTCGCTCACGAAGCCCTCGAAGACCACGCCCTCCCCCAGCCCCAGCTCGCCGGCCAGGCCGCGCAGCCGCGCCTCGTCGTCCCCCCGCCCCGCTACCAGCAGCCGGGCGCCCACGCCCTCCGCCCGCAGCCGCGCGACCGCCCGGAGGACGAGGTCGACCCGCTTGTACCGCTTCAGCCGGCCCACGTACAGGAAGGTGGGCTCCGGGAAGCGCGCCGTTCCCGCGTCGGGCGCGAAGGCGTCCAGGTCCACGCCGTTGTGGATCACGCGGACGTCCGCCCCGCGCAGGCCGCGGGCCACCAGGTCGTCGGCCGTGCTGCGCGACACCGCCTGCACCGGCACCCCGCGGTACACGCGGGCGATGGGGCGCTCCAGCAGCCAGGTCGCGGCCGCGAACGGCGGCGACGCCTCGCGGAAGGCGGTGGCGCCGAAGAGGTGGTGCACGAGCAGGACCAGCGGGCGGCGCGTCCAGAAGGGGGCGAAGACGGGGACCTTGTTCAGGTCCTCCACCACCACGTCGTGCGCTCCGTCCGCCAGGTTCCGGCGGTAGTATCCCGCCACGTGCAGGTTGAAGGTGTGCCTCGACCCCACCCGGTGCACCTCGATCCCGTCCACGGTCTCCCGGGGCGCCGCCCCGCTCCAGCCGGAGGCCAGCAGCTCCACCCGGTGCCCCCGCGCCGCCAGCCGTCCGAAGATCTCGTGCAGGTGCGTCTCGGCGCCCCCGGCCTGCGGGTTCAGCCGGTCCTGCCAGTTGACGACCAGGAGCCTCACGACGCGTCCGCGGCCTCCCCGGGGGCGAGCCGCCGCATCACCGCGTCCAGCACGCCGTTCACGAAGCGCGGCGAGTCGTTGGTCCCGTACTTCTCCGCGAGCTGCACCATCTCGCGGATGGTGGTGCGGGGGCCCACGTCGTCCACGAAGCGCATCTCCGCCACGCCCAGGCGCAGGATGTTGCGGTCGATGACGGCGAGGCGCCCCATCCGCCAGTTGGTGAGGGACGCCTCGATGTCTCGATCGATGGCAGGCAGGTTGGAGGCCACCAGGCGGACCAGGATCTCCGCGTAGCCCCGGTTGGTGGGGGACACCCGCAGGTTGTCGAACAGGTCGTGCAGCACCCGCATGATGGCGTCCGCCTCGGCGCCGCGGGCCTCCCAGGCGTAGAGCGCCTGCAGGGCCCAGCCGCGGGCGCGTCCGCGCGACTTCACGCGCTCCCCCCGTCGCGCAGCCGGGCGTACAGGTCCGCCATCTCGATCGCGGTCATCGCCGCCTCCCAGCCCTTGTTCCCCGCCTTGGTGCCGGCCCGCTCGATGGCCTGCTCGATGGTGTCGGTGGTCAGCACGCCGAAGACCACCGGCACCTCCGACTGCGCGGCGATGGTCGCGGTGCCGCTGGCCGCCGCGCCCGCCACGAAGTCGAAGTGCGGCGTGCCGCCCCGGATCACGGCGCCCAGGGCGATCACGGCGTCGAAGCGCCCGCTCTCGGCCAGGATGCGCAGGGCGCCGGGGATCTCGAAGGCGCCGGGGACCCAGACGGCCTCGATGGCGTCGTCGTCCACCCCGTGCCGCACCAGGCAGTCGCGCGCGCCGGCCAGGAGCTGCCGGGTGATCAGGTCGTTGAACCGGCCGACGACGATCCCGAAGCGCCGTCCCTCCCCACGCAGGTGCCCGCTGTGCTCGATCATCCGCTCCGTCTCTCCGGGTTCGGGGTGCGATCAGGCGGGCAGCAGGTGGCCCAGCTTGTCGCGCTTGGCAGAAAGGTAGCCGAGGTTGTGGGGGTTCGGCGCCACGCCCAGCGGCACCTGCTCGGCCACCGACAGGCCGTACCCGTCCACGCCCACGATCTTCTTGGGGTTGTTGGTCAGCAGCCGGATGGTGGAGAGCCCCAGGTCGAGCAGGATCTGCGCCCCGATCCCGTAGTCGCGCAGGTCGGGGCGGAAGCCCAGCGCCTCGTTGGCCTGCACGGTGTCCATCCCCTCGTCCTGCAGGGTGTAGGCGCGCAGCTTGTTCACCAGCCCGATCCCCCGCCCCTCCTGGCGCAGGTACACGACCACGCCGGCGCCGTGCTCGTCGATGGTGCGCATGGCCGCATCGAGCTGCTCGCCGCAGTCGCAGCGCAGCGAGTGGAACACGTCGCCGGTCACGCACTCGCTGTGCATGCGTACCATCACGTTCTCCCGCCCCTCCACCTCGCCCTTCACCATGGCCACGTGCTCGAAGCCGTCCACGTCGTTGCGGTAGGCGATCATGCGCCACTCGCCGAAGCGGGTGGGGATGCGCGCCTCGGCCTCGCGGTGCACCAGCCGCTCGCGCTGCAGCCGGTGCGCCACGATCTGCGCCACGGTCACGAACTTCAGGTCGTGCTCCGCCGCGAACGTCTCCAGCTCGGGGCGGCGGGCCATGGTGCCGTCGTCGTTCAGGATCTCGCAGATCACGCCGGCCGGGTACAGCCCCGCCATCCGCGCCAGGTCGACGGACGCCTCCGTCTGCCCGACCCGCCGCAGCACGCCGCCGGCCCGCGCGCGCAGGGGGAAGATGTGGCCGGGACGCCGAAGGTCGCTGGGGACGGAGGCGGGATCGATGCAGACCTGGATGGTCTTGGCCCGGTCCGACGCGGAGATGCCGGTCGTGACGCCGAAGCGCGCGGCGGCGTCCACCGAGACGGTGAAGGCGGTGGCCTGGGCCTCGGTGTTCACGTCGGCCATGGGGCGCAGGTCCAGCGCGTCGGCGCGCTCGGCGGTCAGGGCCAGGCAGATCAGGCCGCGGCCGTGGCGGGCCATGAAGTTGACGATCTCGGGCGTGATGGCGGACGCGGCGCAGACCAGGTCGCCCTCGTTCTCGCGGTCCTCGTCGTCGGCGACGATGACCATCTTGCCGTCGCGGATGTCCTGGATCGCCTCTTCGATGCTGTCGAACGGCATCTCGCTCACTCTATTCTCGCAGGGTCCGGAGCCCCGGCGGGGCCCGTCCACGCCGATTCGGTCGGGAGAGACGGAAGTATGCGCCTCGCGTACGCTCGCGCAAGGGAGCGGGGGGTATACGGACGCCCGTTCGGCGGGTCTTCCGCGGTGCCGCCGAACCTCCATCAGCTGGGGGAGGAACGCGAGCGGACGTGGATGCGAGCCGCTCGGTGCGGCGGCACGCCGCCGCCAGCCAGTGGATGAATTCGCCGTCTGGACCGACGCGAAAGGTCCGCGGTGCGGAGCGAGCCTGGGGAGCGGGTGAGGGCCGCCCACCGCCGGTCATCTCGAACACGCCCTCGACACCCTCTCAACCGACCATCCGCATCGCCTTAACGCGCAACCACCTTCCGCATCAACCCTCCCACGCTCTCCGCAGGTCTCCGCCGCCCGGCGCCTCCAGAAGGCGGCGGACGTACTTGCCGATCAGGTCGCCTTCCAGGTTCACCGCGTCGCCCTCGCGGAGGTCGGGGAGGTTGGTGTGCTCCCATGTGAACGGGATGATGGAGACCTGCCCGACGTCCGTCGCGGGGAGCTCGTTGACGGTCAGCGAGATGCCGTTCAGGGTGATGGAGCCCCGCGGGATGGTCACCCCGGCCACCTCGTCGGGCAGGGTGAAGTCGATCAGGACCAGCTCCTCCTGCACGTCGATCCGCAGCACCCGGCCCAGCCCGTCCACGTGCCCCTGCACCAGGTGCCCGCCGAGGCGGGAGCCCAGGGCGGCGGCGCGCTCCAGGTTCACGCGGCGCCCCTCGCGGAAGCCGCCGAACGTCGTCCGCCCCAGCGTGGTGGCGACCGCCTGGACGGTGAACCCGTCCGGCTCCAGCGAAGTGACGGTGAGGCACGCGCCGTCCACGGCCACGCTGTCGCCCGGCACCAGCCCCTCGCGCACGCCGGTCGCCTGGATGGCGAAGACGACGCCGTTGCCCTCGGGCCGCACGCCGGTGAGCGTGCCGACCTCCTCCACGATGCCGGTGAACAAGGGCGCTACTCCGGGGAGAGGGTGATCAGGGTGTCCGCGCCGAACGCGCGCGTGTCCACCCGCCGCCAGCGGCGCGCCTCCGCGATGGGCGGGCTCGGCACGTCGGCGAAGGGCGAGACGCCGTCCGGCCCCAGCAGCAGCGGCGCGACGAAGTGGTAGAGGCGGTCCACGACGCCGGCGGCGAGGAGGGAGGACGCCAGCGCGGCCCCGCCCTCGAAGAAGACGGAGCCGATGCCGTGGGTACGGAGGGCGCGGAGGGCCGACGGGAGGTCGTCCGCCTCCAGCAGACGCGCGCCCGCCGCCGCCAGCTTCCCCGCCCTCCCCGCGTCCGCGTCTCCGGCGTGGACGACGACGAGCGGAACGTCGGAGGCCGAGCGGACCAGGCGCGAGTCCGCGGGGAGGCGGAGCCGGCGGTCCAGGACGACGCGGGCGGGCGGGACGCGGGGCTCCACCGGGCCGCGCACGGTGAGGAGCGGGTCGTCCGCGAGCGCCGTCCCGATCCCCACCGCCACCGCGTCGAAGCCGGCGCGGAGGCAGTGGACCTCCGAGCGCGCCTCCTCGCCCGTGATCCACACCGAGCGGCGGTCGCGGTCCGCCACGCGGGCGTCCAGCGAGAGCGCGAGCTTGAGCGCGATCCACGGCCTCTCCGCACCCGCGTCCGAATGCAGGTGCAGGAAGGGGGCGCAGAGGTCGCGCGCCGCGCGCTCCTCCACGCCCCCCACCACCTCCACCCCCGCCCGGCGGAGGACGTCGCCCCCGCCCGCGGCCTGCGCGTTGGGATCGGAGGCGGCGTGGACCACCCGCGCGACCCCGGCGGCGAGCAGCGCCTGCGTGCAGGGCGGCGTCTTTCCCGTGTGCGCGCAGGGCTCCAGCGTGACGTACGCCGTGGCGCCCCGCGCGGCCTCCCCCGCCGCTCGCAGGGCTTCGACCTCTGCGTGGGGGCGGCCGTACTCCGCGTGCCACCCCTCGCCCACGAGCGTGCCGTCGCGGACCACGACGCAGCCCACGAGGGGGTTGGGAGCGACGCGCCCCCACCCCCGCTCCGCGAGGGCGAGGGCGCGTCGCATCCACTCGCGGTCCTGCCCCGTCTCCGCCGGCGCCGTCACGGCGCCGTCAGAGCGAGAGCCGCGCGGCCAGGCTGGCGAACACCGTCCCCTGCCCGGCGTCGAAGTCGCTCCCGGTCGTCTCGAACCCCGCGACGGCGTCGCCGCCCTGCATCCACCCCACCTCGGCCGTGAGCGTGCCGATCAGCAGCGTGTACGACGCGTCCGCGAAGGCGGAGAGCCGCGAGGTCCGCAGCGGCACGTCGCGGAAGCGGAAGATGCGCGATCCGTCCAGGACGCCCGTGGGGCGGTACGCGACGTCCGCCTCGCTGCGGAAGCGGTCGTAGCCCACGCCGGCCGTGAGGCCCAGGCCCAGCAGGCGCTTGCTGGCCGCCGCCCGCACGCTCCAGTCGGTCAGGTCGAGCGTCACCTCGCCGCGGTCGCCGTCGACGTCCCCGCAGCGGCTCTCGCTCTCCGTGACCTGGACCTCCGATCCCGTGCAGGCCTCGCCGACGGTGACGCGGCCCAGCCGGCGGTACATCACCGAGACGGAGACGCCGGGGGTGGTGAACGACTCGCGGAGCAGGCCCAGGCGCGCGCCCACCCCCAGCGCCGCCTCCGCCTTCCGGATGCCCTCGCGGCCGGGCAGCCACGCCGCGCTGCCCAGCAGGTCGACGGCCCCGAACCCGCCGATGGTCGGCGCCAGCGAGACCCCGGGAAAGACGCCCACCGACACGTCGCCGCCGATCGCCGGCGCCACCGCGCTGTGGGTGCTCTCCGGCCGGTCTTCGCGACGCAGCGAGGGGACGCGCACGCGCACCGCGTTGACGCGCGCGGTGGCGCTCACCCGCGGGAGCAGCCCCAGGCGGATCCCGCCCGTGCTGGCCGTTCCCGGCGTGGGGTTGCCCGCCGCGACCAGGATGCCGAGCTGCGGCTGCGCGGACCGCGCCGCCTGCACGGCGAGCAGGCAGGCCGACGGCGCCGCCGAGGTCGGGCAGCTCTCCTCCACCCTCTCCTGCGCCGCCGCCGGAACGGCGGAGAGCCCCAGCGCCAGCGCCGCGAACGCGATCCGCTTGGTCACCCCTGCCTCCCCCCGGTTCAGTCCACGACCACGCGGCGTCCGCCGCGCGTCACCTCGCCCGCCACCCACGCCTCCTCCCCTGCGGCGCGGAGGGAGGCGACGATGACGTCCGCCCGGTCGGCGCGGACCACCGCGACCATCCCCACGCCCATGTTGAAGGCGCGGAACATCTCGGCGTCCTCCACCCCGCCCTCCCGCTGCAGCACGCGGAAGAGGTTGGGCACCCGCCACGAGGAGCGGCGGAAGCGGGCGTCCAGCCCCTCCGGCAGCACGCGCGGAACGTTGTCCACCAGCCCGCCGCCGGTGACGTGGGCCAGCCCGTGGACCTCCCCCGCGTCAATCAGCGGCCGGAGCGCGGGCAGGTAGGTACGGTGGACGCGGAGCAGGACGTCGGCCACGGAGGCGCCCTCTCCCGGGAACTCGTCGTGGACGGAGAGGCCCAGGCGCTCGAAGACGATCCGCCGCGCCAGCGAGTAGCCGTTGGTGTGCAGGCCCGACGACGCGAGGGCGACGAGCGCGTCGCCCTGGCGGATGGCGCGGCCGTCGATCACCCGGTCCTCGGGGACGATGCCGACGATGGTGCCGGCGAGGTCGTACTCCCCCGGGGCGTAGAGGTCGGGCATCTCCGCCGTCTCGCCGCCCAGCAGCGCGCACCCGTTCTCGCGGCACCCGCGGGCCACGCCCTCTACCAGCGACTCCACCGTCCCCGGCTCCAGCCGGCCGACGCCGACGTAGTCCAGGAAGAAGAGCGGCGTGGCGCCCTGCACCAGGATGTCGTTGACGCAGTGGTTGACCAGGTCCTGGCCCACGGTGTCGTGGCGGCCGGCGAGCATGGCCACCTTGATCTTGGTCCCCACCCCGTCGGTCGACGCGACCAGGACCGGCCGGTCGACGCCGGCGGGAACCCGGTAGAGGCCGCCGAACGAGCCCAGCTCCGAGAGGGTGTCGGGCGTGGCCGTGGACCGGACGAGGGCGGCCACGCCCTTCATGGCCCGGTGTGCGGCGTCGATGTCGACGCCGGCGTCCCGGTACGACAGCCCCGGTTCAGACACCGGCGCTCTCCGCGACGTCGAGCTCGAAGACGGTCATCTCGCGGAAGGCGCGCACCCGCTCCTCTACCTCCTCGGGCGTCAGGTCCTTCAGGCGGTCCACCGAGAAGCGCTCGCAGGCGAAGGAGCCCATCACCGATCCGTAGATCACCGCGCGCCGCAGGTCCCCGTCCTCCAGGCGGCCGCACTGCGCCAGGTGGCCCATGAAGCCGCCCGCGAACGCGTCGCCGGCGCCGGTGGGGTCGAACACCTCCTCCAGCGGGTACCCCGGGGCGAAGAAGGCGCCGGTGGGGGTGAACAGGATGGCGCCGTGCTCGCCCTTCTTGATGATCAGGTACCGCGGCCCACGCGCCTGGATCCAGCGCGCCGCGCGTGTCAGGTTGAAGTCGCCCGAGAGCTGGCGCGCCTCGCCGTCGTTCACCAGCAGCAGGTCGACGCGCGAGAGCAGCTCCAGCAGCCGC
Organism: Longimicrobiaceae bacterium; assembly: GCA_030146875.1. Lineage (GTDB taxonomy): Bacteria > Gemmatimonadota > Gemmatimonadetes > Longimicrobiales > Longimicrobiaceae > JASLAX01. The sequence continues at coordinate 32,093 of JASLAX010000021.1, read as the reverse complement.
TCGCGCTTGATGTCGATCCACAGGTTCATGGTGTCGCACGCCACCATCCTGGGGCGGTGCACCTGGTCCAGGACGCGGAGCTGCAGCTCGGGGTCGATGTTCCCCAGGAACACCCACTCCGCGTCGCGGAAGGGGTCGGGGATCTTGGGCGAGAAGTCGGCGAACACGCCCAGGCGCGTCTCCAGGGTGTCGCGCGAGTTCAGGTCGAAGGCGTAGCGCCCCGACCACCGGAAGCTCTCTCCCGGCGCGCGCTCCAGGCCGGACAGGTCCACGCCGCGGTCGGAGAGGAAGCCGAGCGCGTCGCACGGGTAGTCGTCGCCGACCACCCCCACGAGCTGCACCGGGTGGAAGAGCGACGCGGCGGCGGAGAAGAAGGTCGCCGAGCCGCCCAGGGCGTCCTCGGCACGGCCGAACGGGGTTTCCACCGTGTCGAGCGCGACGCTGCCGACGACGAGAAGGGACAAGGGATCGGTCGGGGTTCGAGTAGGGGTCGTGTCCAGGGACCGGCGCGCGCGGAGCCCCGGAGGCGCTGCGCGCCCCCGGGCTCCGCACCTCGCCGGATCAGGATTCGGCTTCCGCTTCCGCGCGCTCCATACGCTCCGGGGCGTCGATGCCCAGGACCGACAGGCCGTTCCGCAGCACGAGCTGCACCGCGCGGGCCAGCACCAGGCGCGCGCCGGTGAGCTCGGGGGCCACGCCCAGCACGCGCAGCCCGGCGTCGCGGTTCCCCGCGTGGTACCAGGAGTTGACGCTCCCCGCCACCTCGTCCAGGTAGGCGCAGACGGCGTGGGGCGTGTGCTCCTCCGCCGCGGACGCGACCTCTTCCGGGAAGCGGAGCAGGAGCTTGGCCAGCTCCTGCTCGGATTCGTGCGAGAGCAGCGACAGGTCCACGTCGGTGGGGTCCAGCGCGGCCGCGTCCACCCCCGCCTTCGCGAAGATGGAGCACATGCGCGCGTGGGCGTACTGGACCTTGTAGACCGGGTTCTTGTCGGACCGGTCGAGCGCCAGGTCCATGTCGAAGGTGAGCTGCGCCTCGGCCCTGCGCATCAGGAAGAACCAGCGCGTCACGTCGACGCCCACCTCCTCGTACAGGTCGCGCAGCGTCACGTAGCCGCCGGCGCGCTTGGAGAACTTCACCTCCTGGCCGGCGCGCATCACCGTCACCATCTGGTGCAGCACGTACTCGGGGTAGCCCTCGGGCAGCCCCAGCGCGCGCAGCCCGGCGCGCACCCGCGCCGTGGTGCCGTGGTGGTCGGCGCCCTGGACGTTGATGGCCCTCCGGAAGCCGCGCTCCCACTTGGTCAGGTGGTAGGCCACGTCGGGAAGGAAGTACGTCGGGTTCCCCGTCGACTTCACCATCACCCGGTCCTTGTCGTCGCCGAACTCCGTGGTCCGGAACCAGAGGGCGCCGTCCTTCTCGTATGCCAGCCCGGTGGCCTTCAGCCGCTCGGTCGTGTCCTCCACCCGTCCGTCGGAGTAGAGCGACGACTCCAGGTAGAACTCGTCGAAGCGGACGCGGAAGTCGCCCAGGTCGGCGTTCTGCCCCGCGCGCAGCACGCGCACGGCGTGCAGGCGGATGGCGTCCAGCGCCTCGGGCGACTCGTCGCCCCGGAAGCGCTCGCCGTGCTCGGCCGTGATCTCCGCGGCGATCTCGCGGATGTACTCGCCGTGGTACCCGTCCTCGGGGAACTCGACGGCGTTCCCCACCAGCTCCTGGTAGCGCGACCAGACGCTGCGGGTGAGCCGCGCGATCTGCTCTCCCGCATCGTTGTAGTAGAACTCGCGGTGCACGTCCCACCCCGCCCAGGCCAGCAGCTCGGCCACGGCGTCGCCAAGCGCCGCCTGGCGGCCGTGGCCCACGTGCAGCGGCCCGGTGGGGTTCGCGGAGACGAACTCCACGTTCACCTTCCGCGCGTGCCCGGCGTCTCCGCGCCCGTACCGGGCACCGGCGCGCAGGATCGCCGCCAGCCCGTCGGACAGGTAGGCGGTGGCCAGGCGGAAGTTGATGAACCCCGGGCCGGCGACCTCGGCGTCGCGGATGCCGGCGGCGGCGCGGTCGATGCGCTGCACCAGCTCCTCGGCGATCTGCCGCGGCGGCCGGCCCAGCGGGCGGGCCAGGGTCATGGCGACGTTGGTGGCCCAGTCGCCGTGGTCCGGGTTGCGGGGGCGCTCCAGGGTCACGGGCGCGCCGGAGTCCACGCCCATCTCGCCCAGGGCGCGCGCGATCTCCCGCTGGAGCCGTTCGGTGGGCATCTACTCGGCCTTCGGCGTCGGCTTGGGCGCCGGGGCGGGAGCGGGCTTGCTCTCGGACGCGGCGGGCTTGGCGTCGGACGCCGCGGGCTTGGACTCGCCGCCCGAGCCGGCATCGGCCGACGCGGCCTTCTTGTAGGAGTCGCTGCGGTAGTCGGTGATGTAGAAGCCGTCGCCCTTGAAAAGCAGGCCGGCGCCGCCGGAGATCCGGCGCTGCGACGCGGCGCCGCAGCCCGGGCACTCGGCCACGGGCTCCTCGCTCATCCGCTGGAACTTCTCGAAATCGCTCCCACACGCGGGGCAGCGGTACTCGTACGTCGGCATGGCTGCTTGCGAAAGTCGGAGTGCGCTACGCGTTCGGACCCAAACCCGCGTAACTTAACCGGGCGGCTCGCGAGGGGCAACGGACCGGGGGACCACCGCGAGCGGAGGGGGCGTCCGTGCCGGACGCCCCCTCCGTCGTCCTTCCCCGCCCTGGCGTCACGCCGGGCGGTACGTCCCCCACTCTGCGCGGAGCGCGTCGCTGATCTCGCCGAGCGTGGCCATCGCCTTCACGGCGTCGACGATGCGGGGCATCAGGTTCTCGGTCCCGCGCGCGGCGGAGCGGATCGCCTCCAGCCGGGCGCGCACCTCCACGTCGTCGCGCCCGGCGCGGACGGCGGCGAGCTGGGCGCGCTGGGAGGTCTCGAGCGAGGAGAAGTCGGGCTGGGCCAGGTCGAACGGCTCCTCGGCACCCTGGTAGCGGTTCACGCCCACGATCACCCGCTCGCCGCGCTCCACCTGGATCTGGTGCTCGTAGGCGGCGCGGTGGATCTCCTCCTGCATGTACGGGATCGCCTCCGCGGCGCCTCCCGCCTCCTCGATCCGGTCCAGGTACTCGCGGGCCTTCTCCTCCACGGCCGTGGTCAGCGACTCCACGTAGTACGACCCCGCCAGCGGGTCCACCGTCTCCGCGATGCCGGACTCGAAGGCCAGCACCTGCTGGGTGCGCAGGGCGAGCGTGGCCGCCTGGGCGGTGGGAAGGGAGAGCGCCTCGTCGTAGCCGTTGGTGTGCAGCGACTGGGTGCCTCCCAGGGCGGCGGCCAGGGCCTGCACGGTGACGCGGACCACGTTGTTCAGCGGCTGCTGGGCCTGCAGCGTCACGCCGCCGGTCTGCGTGTGGAAGCGCAGCTTGCACGACTCGTCGTTCGCGCCGAAGCGCTCGCGCATCAGCCGCGCCCACAGGCGGCGGGCGGCGCGGAACTTGGCCACCTCCTCGAACAGGTCGTTGTGGCTGGCGAAGAAGAACGAGAGGCGCGGGGCGAAGCGGTCCACCTCCAGCCCGGCCTTCACGGCGCGGCGCACGTACTCCAGCGCGTCGGCGAAGGTGAAGGCGATCTCCTGCGCCGCCGTCGCCCCCGCCTCGCGGATGTGGTAGCCGGAGATGGAGATGGTGTTCCAGCGCGGCACCTCGGCGTTGCAGAACGCGAAGATGTCGGTGATCAGGCGCAGCGAGGGCTCCACCGGGTAGATGTACGTGCCCCGGGCGATGTACTCCTTGAGGATGTCGTTCTGGATGGTGCCGCTGATCTTCGCGCGCGGGATCCCGCGCTCGTCCGCGACCGCCACGTAGAAGGCCAGCAGGACGCCCGCCGTGGCGTTGATCGTCATCGACGTCGACACACGGTCCAGCGGGATGCCGTCCAGCAGCTTCCGCATGTCCGCCAGGGTGTCGATCGCCACGCCGACGCGCCCCACCTCGCCCGCCGCCATGGCGTGGTCGGAGTCGTAGCCCATCTGCGTGGGCAGGTCGAACGCGGTGGAGAGCCCCGTCTGCCCCGCCTCCAGCAGCAGCTTGAAGCGCGTGTTGGTCTCCTCCGCCGTGCCGAATCCCGCGTACTGGCGCATGGTCCAGAAGCGCCCGCGGTACATCGTGGGCTGGATGCCGCGGGTGAACGGGTACTCCCCCGGGTATCCCAGGTCCCGGTCGTACTCCACGGCGGCGTCGTCGGGAACGTAGAGGCGATCCACCTCCACCCCGGAGGTCGTCGTGAAGCTCTCCCGCCGCTCGGGGTGCTTGCCCATCGCGGGGGCCACGGCGCGCTCGGTCCACGCCGCCTTGCCGTCCGTCGCGCCGATGGTCCCGGAGTCCTCGCCCAGCTGGGTCGTCGCCTCGGTATCGCTCATCTCGCCTTGCTCGTCGGTCGTCCGCGGCGGCACCGGCCGCCCTCCCCTGCCCTGACGGACAACATAACGCCGACGGACGCGCGAGGCATCCGTCGGCGCTCCGGGCGGCCGTGCGAGACTGTGGTCGCAGTCTACCGCGTCAGCAGCCCCGCATCCAGCACCAGCCCCGAGCCGGTGACGAAACGCGCCTTGCCGGAGACGAGCCAGAGCACCGCCTCGGCCACGTCCTCGGGCTCGATCCAGGGGACGGGGAGCAGGTTGCCGGCGGAGGCCTCCGCGATCTCCTCCGTCGTCTTTCCCTCCAGCTCCGCGAGCCCGTCGTTCATCGGCGTGTTGACGCCGGTGGGGTGGATGGAGACCACGCGGATGCCGTGCGGCGCCAACTCCAGCGCCCAGGACTTGGTGAGCCCGGTCAGGCCCCACTTGGACGCGGCGTAGTGGGAGAGGCGATTCATCCCGCGCATCCCCGCGACGGAGGAGTTGTTGACGATCACGCCCGAGTTCTGCGCGATCATGACCGGGATCACCCGCCGGGCCACCATCCAGGGCCCCTTCAGGTTGATGTCGATCATCGCGTCCCACGCCTCCTCCGTGAGCTCGTGCGCCATCCCGTACGCGCAGATCCCCGCGTTGTTGAACAGGATGTCGATGCGCCCGAATCGCTCCACCGTCCCCTGCACCGCCGCCGTGACCGCCGCGTCGTCGCGCACGTCGCCGGCGAAGGCGATGCACGCGCTCCCCGCAGCCTCACAGGCGGCGACGAGCGAGTCCAGGTCCGCGCCCGTCCCCATCCCGTAGCCGGGGTACGCCAGCGGACGCGCCACGTCGAACGCGGCCACGGAGGCGCCCGCCTTGGCGAGCGCGATGGCGGTGGCGCGACCCTGCCCGTGCGCGGCGCCGGTGACGAACGCGACCTTCCCGGTGAGCTCACCCATGCGATTCCTGGCTTTCCGCCGCGGCCGGCGCGGGCTTGCGATAGGGCTGAAGGTAGTCGTCCAGGGGCACCTGCAGCGTGTTGTTCACCACGTTCGTCGCCACCATCAGCGCCCCGAACGCCACGAGTGCCACCATCTGCTCGTCCGTGAAGTACGCCGCCACGCGCTGGTAGACCTCGTCCGGCACGCGGTGCGGCGCCACCGCCAGGCCGCGGCCGAAGGCGACGACGGCGGCCTCACGCTCGTCCAGCTCGAGCCGGTCGGGGTCCTCTCCCGAGTCGATCAGGATGCGGCGGAAGAACGTGGAGCAGATCAGGCAGTCCGTCTCCGACGACACCGCGTGCGCGAACAGCGTGGTCAGCCGCTCGCCCAGGAAGGGCTGCACGTTGTCCCGCAGCGGGTACCAGGCCATCAGCGCACGGAACGCCGGCACCGAGCGGAGCAGCGTGCGCTTCATGTTGGTGATGCGCGCGACCTTCAGGTGCTCGTCGTGCGCGGCGCGCGCGTCCGCCGGGGCGGCGTCGTACTCGATCGGGTCGATGCGGGGCATTCGGCAGTCGCGCGAGGTGGGGGCCTTCCGACGGAGGACGTCGCAATGTAGACCGCGCCGCGCGAGCCCAGCAACCCGCTGCCGGACGCGCGCCGTCCGCGTGGACGAGGGGGCGGCCCCGACGCGTGTCCGCATCCGGGGGCCACGTCTCTACCGTCTCCGTGCTCGGCCCGCCGTCGTCGCTCCGCCGCGACACCGGGCTCGTAATCCGTGCGCTCCTCGACGTCAGTTGTCCCCGTCCAGCTCGCGGGCGGTGCGCTCCAGGATCTCCTTGATGCGCTTCAGCGCGGCCTCGTCGCGGCCGGCGCGCATGGCGGCCTGGAGCGCGGCGCGGCGCAGGTTGCCGAACGACTTCCCCAGGGTCGCCATGGCCGGGCCGGGCACGCGGGCGCCGAAGCCTTCCATGCGCCCCAGGACGTCGGCCACCGTCCCCCGGTTCGCCTCCAGGAACGCGCGCCCCTCCTCGGTGATCTCGAACACCTTGCGGTTCCCCTTCTCCACCTGCGCCGTCGCGTAGCCGAGGTCCTCCAGCAGCGAGAGCGTGGGGTAGATGATGCCGGGCGACGGCGAGTACGTGCCGCCGAAGCGCTCCTCCATCTCCTTGATGATCTCGTAGCCGTGGCGTGGCTTGTCCGCCAGCAGGTGCAGCACGACGAACTTCAGGTCGCCGTGGCCGAACATGCGCCCGCGTCCCGGCCCGCGCCCGCCGAACGGCATCCCGGGCGGCGGCGGCGGCCCGCCCGGCGGCCCGAAGCCCCAGCCCCACCCGCCTCCGCCGCCCCGCCCCGGCGGCCTGCAGTGATGCATTCCTGGAAACATGACCGCCTCCTGTGCTGGGTTCTGCCTCACATCTCCCTCGCTCCAGATATATCTTACGATACATCGTGTCTGAGATATATCTCACGATGCGGCACGCGTCAAGATATATCTTACGATACATCCGGGCACGAGAGGACGGAAGCGAGAACGGAGAGGGCGCCACCCAGCCGGGTCGCGCCCCTCGCTCTTCGTCCAGACGGGCCGACAGTGTCAGCCGGTCGTCGCCCGCAGCTCCATCACGATCTCCCCGTCCTCCACCTCACCCGTGTTGCGAAAGCCGAGGGTTCGATAGAACGCGGCAGCCTGCGTGTTCTCCGGGATGAAACGGAGCCGAAGGCGGCGGACCCGCGGGCGGCGCGGAGCCGCCGGATCGCCCATCAGTTCCCGATGGGGGTGCCGGGCGGGAGCGGGAGCGGCTGGTTGGGCTCCGTGGGGCTGGCGGGGCGCTCCAGGAAGCGCCGGATGTCGCGCGCGGCCAGCTCCTCGTGCGCCCGCTGTGCCACGTCGGCCGAGCGGCGCGCGCGGACCTGGTCGGAGATGCGGACGAGCTGAAGCTCGGCGGAGGCGCGGACCTGCGGCACCGCCTGCCGGTCCGCGGCCAGGGCCACCAGCCGGTCGAGCACCGCGCGCTGGGCCACGCGCCGCAGGGCCGCGTCGCGCGGGCCGGACGGGGTCGCGGCGCCCCACGTGGCGTCCACCAGCCGCCCCGCCACCTCGTCCAGCGACGGCGCGGCGGGGTTGCGGGCGTGGAACGAGACCAGGCGGGCGGCGCGCTCCTGGTGCAGCACGGCGTCCACAACGCTGGCGGAGAGCGACCGCGCCGCGGCCAGCGGGTCGAACGCCCCGCCCGCGGGCGACGCGAACGACTGCGCGTTCGACGAGTACCCGTACGGCGGCGGCGGGATCAGCGCCGCGACCCGCTCGGGGATCGCCAGCTCGTCCGGCTGGATGGCCCGGATCAGAAGGGCGAGGGCTCGCCGCTGCTCGGCGGGGTCCAGGATCGTGGCGGGCGCCTGGCGGTCCCCGGCGAGCGCGAAGGTGTACTCCAGCCCGCCGATCGCCTTGACCGCCGCCTCCAGCGCGTAGCGGTGGTGCAGGTAGACCGGCGCCAGGCGCTCGCTCAGCAGGTACATGGGCTCGCCGGGGCGCACCGCGGCCATGCTGAACCGGTCCAGCAGAAAGCGGCGCACCTCCATCGTTCGCTCCAGCTCCGCCATGCGGTCGCCGCCGTGGGCCCAGCGGGTCACGTCGGGCATCATCCCGCCCTCGTCGGCGTCGCGGTCGCTCATGAAGCGGATCCCGCGGCGCATCCCCTCCTCCACGATGGAGCGCAGGCCGCGCGCCTCCTCCGCCGGGGTGGCGAAGGGCGTGTAGGCGTAGCGGATGGCCAGCGTGTCGTAGGCGCCCGGCCCCGCGCGGTAGGCGCGGGAGAGGTCGATGCGCCCGCCGCGAAGCTCGATCAGCGGCCCCGGGTAGTCCATCACCGAGGCGCGCCCGTACGTGGAGGCGATGAAGTTGTGGGCCAGCCCCAGCGTGTGCCCGATCTCGTGGGCCACGTGCTGCCGGCGCCGCGCCAGCGCGAACTCCGTCCCGTCCACCCCGCCGTCCAGCGCCGCCACCCAGTCGCCCACCGGCTCCACCGCCGTCGGCAGCGTGCCCGCGAAGATGTTGTAGTCGGTGAGCGAGCGGTGGGAGTCCATCCGCACGGCGGCCTTGATGATCTCGCCGGTGCGCGGGTCCATGAAGGAGGGGCCGATGGAGAAGCCGGGATCGGTGCGGTGCACCCACTGGACGACGGAGTACCGCGCGTCCATGGGGTCCACGCCCTCCGGCAGGTCCTCCACGCGGAAGGCGTCGATGAACCCCGCGGCCTCGAATACCTCGTTCCACCACTCCGCGCCCTGGCGGAACGCCGTCCGGTACGGCTCCGGGATCCCGGGGTCCAGGTGGTACACGATGGGTCGCACCGGCTCCGACATCGCGGCGCCCGGGTCCTTCTTCTCCAGGCGCCAGCGCGAGACCCAGCGCTGCGCGTAGCGGCCGGTGAGCGGCTGGGAGAAGTCGAAGAACGTCAGCGGGTTCACCCCCACGCGGGGGTCGAACGCCCGCGGCCGGTACCCCGGCGGCGGAAGCTCCACGAACGAGTGGTGCTGGCGGAGGGAGAGCGAGCGCCCGTCCGGCGTGTGGCGCACGATCTCCGGACCCGGGTTCTCGCTCGCCCAGGTGAGCAGCGCCTCCACCTCCGTATTCTTCGGGAACGACTTGGTGCGGCCCGGGTCGATGGCGCTGCGCTCGCGGTCCAGCCGGAAGTCGCCCTGCGAGGCACGCCGGATCCGCCCCGCCACGCCGAACGCGTCCTGCAGGAAGAAGTCGGTCGCGTCGATCAGGACGCGCCCGCCGTCCTCCGCCTGCACGGCGAAGGCGCCGCGCACCGACGTGGGGAACGACTCCTCCACGGCGCGCGTCTCCGCGGCGTTGCGCGCGTTCACGGCGCGGAAGCCGGTGTTGCGCTCCACCAGCAGCAGCCGCGGCCCGTGGCGCTCGAAGCGCACCACCGCCTCCTGCCCGAGCGTCCCGCGGTCCAGCCCCAGCGCGTTCGACCCGATCCCCGTGGAGAGCGAGTTCAGGTAGAGGAAGTCCTCGCCCACGCGGCGCACCTCCATCAGGAGCTTGCCGGCGCGCGCGTCGTAGTAGACGGGGAAGAGGCCGTCCTGCCTCCGCAGGCCCGCCGTGCGCTGGGCGAAGCTGCCGGACGGCGCCGTCGTCGCCCTCGCTCCCGGTGCTGCGGCGGGCGCCGGGGCGGCGGGGGCGCGTCCGGACGTGGAGCACGCGGCGAGGAGCGAGGCGGCGAGGAGGCCGCAGAGGAGGCGCGGCGACGGGCGAGGGGTGGGGCGGAGGATGGATCCGTTCATGCCCTGTCCATCGGCGTGGGTGCGGAGGGAGGCGGTGCGGCGGGGCCCGGTTCTCCCGTTCGGCGGGACCTACTCCAGCACGACGAGCGTGGCGCCCTTCTCCACCGTCTGCCCGGGCTGCACCTCCACCCGGGCGACCACGCCGTCCGCGGGGGCCTTCAGCTCGTTCTCCATCTTCATCGCCTCCACGATCACCACTCCCTGCCCCGCCTTCACGGCCTGCCCCACCTCCACCTCCACCTTCAGCACCAGGCCGGGCATGGGGGCGACGATGATCTTCTCCGTCTCGTCCTCTCCCCCGTCGGTCATCTCGCGGATGGCGCGGGTGCGCTCGTCGACCGCGTCCACGGTGAGCCGCGCGGCGCCCATGGCGATCCGCCAGCGCCCGCGGCGCTCCTCAGGGTGCGCGACCAGCGTGTGCGAGCGGCCGTCCGCCACCAGCGTGCGCATCGGCGTGCCCGGGAGCGACATCAGCTCGGCGTCCACCGGCACGCCATCCACCCGCGGGGTGTCGCCGGTCAGGTCCACCTCCACGGTGCGGTCGCCGATGGTGACGTAGTAGCGCATCTGTTCAGGACGGTGGAGGAGTTCCGGCCGCGGTCGGGAGGCGGTCAAGGTGCCGGGGAGCGCGCGCGGACGCAAGCCCGCGCCCGCTGCCGGGAGGAGGAAGAACCGATGGCGCCCCTTGACGCCAGCCCGCCGTCGGGTCAGTATCGAACACCTTTTAGGACGTAATGTGCGCGGGTGTGATCCCGCCGTACCACAGTGCGTCCGATGTCCGTCGGCACACCGCCGGACGATTGCAAACCCAGACGTGGAGGAAAGATGCGCAAGCTGAAGCTGTCCCTCGAGGGCCTGCGGGTCGAGTCGTTCGAGGTGACGACGGGCGAGGCCGAACGGCGCGGCACGGTCCGCGGCCACAGCTACCTCTGCACGGACGACTGGGTGGTCATCACGTCCGACGATTACCGCGCCTCGATCGGGAGCTGCCAGACGGACTTCGGCTGCGCTCCGGTGCTGCCCTCGATGAACCTTCCGGGGGCACTGCCCATCGGGGTGGAAGGCGGCTCGTGATCCAGCCGTCGCGGACGATGCACTGATCGACGAAACGGCGTCGTGATCCCCGAGCGACGGAATTTTCCTTCGCCTGCCGCTCTTCCGACGCCTGCACGGTCGAACTGCGTCGTGACCGGTCCCCGTCGACCTCCCGCCCTCGTACACCTTCCACGGAGCCCGACCATGAGGAAGCTGCACCTGAAGCTCGACGACCTGCGCGTGGAGACGTTCGCCACCGGCGAGGGCACGTCCCTCCGCGGCACCGTGCGCGCGAACGCCGCGGACCTCCAGAACGCCATCGACGACGGCACCGGCTACGCCCCGCGCACGGAGGGAACGCCGGACTGCCCCGTCTTCACCGAGCCGGGCCTGCTGACCTACGAGCAGACCTGCAACTTCTGCCCGTCGGAGCCGCCCGTCTGCCTCTGGTAGCCGCTCGGGAACGCCCGGGCGGGCTGAAGAGACGCGGCGGGAAATCCGATGGAGGTCCCGCCGCGTCTTCCTGCCGGCGGAAGGTCATTCCTGATCGGGAGGCGAGATGCGCAAGCTGAAGCTGTCGCTGGAGACGCTGCGGGTGGAGACGTTCGAAGCCGAGCGCGTTCCCCGGGCGCGCGGTACCGTTCACGGCCGCTTCATGTCCGCCCCCATCGGCTGCCAGAACCAGTGTGGCGGCGTCATCGTGACCGAGGCTGGCTGCGCCACGGATCGCTGCAGCGCCGCCGAGTGCAACAGCCTGTCGGGGTGCGCGACGTACGAGGTCGCGAACTGCGGGCTCAACTGATCCGCGCGCCGGAACGAGGCGACCGGGCCGCCGGCATGCGGCCGGCCAGCCGCCGGGCGCCCCCCCTGTCGGCAAGGAGCACGAGATGAGCAAGATGTGGCTCGCGACGGACGACCTGCGGGTCGAGAGCGCCTACATGGGCCCGGCCGTCCAGGACATCACGGACGACACCGACGACCTCTCCGACACCGAGCGCAAGCGCGAGAAGAAGGAGGGCATCGCCCCGCCGGAGCCCGGCCTCACCGAGGTCTGCCTGCGGGTCACGGACGACGCGACCTGCATCCGCTGAGGCGGCGGCCCTTCCGCCGACTGCCGGTGCGATGAGAAGGAGCGGGGCCCCCGGCGATCTCGCCGGGGGCCCCGCTCTTCATGTCCGCCCGTGCCGTCACGCCCGCGACAGCACGGCCACCGTCTCCACGTGCGCCGTCTGCGGGAACAGGTCGAAGCAGCGAACCCCCTCCAGGCGGTAGACGTCGCCCAGGCGCTTGAGGTCGCGCGCCAGCGTGGCGGGGTTGCAGGAGACGTAGACGATGCGCCCCGCGGGAGAGGCCGCCAGCGCCGCCGTCACCGCCTCGTCCACGCCCGCGCGGGGCGGGTTGAGGATGACCAGGTCCGCCGGGAGGTGGGCGGCGATGTGCGCCTCCACCGGCCCCGCGACGAAATCCGCTCCCGCCGGCGCCGCCCGCCGCGCCTCCTCCACCGCCTGCTCGTCCAGCTCGATCCCCACCACGCGGGCTCCCGCCCGCGCCAGCCGCCGCGCGTGCATCCCCACCCCGCAGTACGCGTCCACCACCGTCCGCCCCGCGACGTCGCCGACGACGGCGGAGACGTGCTCCTCCAGCAGCGCGGCCGCGGCGCGGTTCACCTGCAGGAAAGCGGCGCCGCTCAGCTCCACCTCCTCGTCGCCCCACGTCTCCGGCAGCCCGGGCGCGCCCGCCACCAGCTCCGGCGCGCTACGCCCCGGCCGGTGCCACACGGCGGTCAGCGCGGGGACCGCGGCCAGCAGCTCCCCGGGCCTGCCCGGCGTGAAGCCGCCCTCCACCAGCAGCGACACCTCGCCGCGCGCGCTGGCGCGCAGCGTCAGCCGCAGCCGCTCGCCCGAGGGGAGCAGCCGCGCGTCCGGCCCCCATCCCTTCCGCAGCGCGTCCCACGCCGCGGCGATGGACTCCTCCGGCAGCAGGCACGACCCGTCCAGGTCCACGATCTCGTCCGGCTCGCCCAGCGCGTGGAAGCCCGCGGCGACCCGTCCCGCCCCCAGGCGCCGCAGCGCGAAGGAGACGCGGTTGCGGTAGCGGTGCTCCCGCGGCGAGGGCACCACCTCCGGCGGCTCGGCTGCCAGCCCGCCGATGCGCGTCAGCGCGTCCGCCACGATGCGCGCCTTGGCCCGGAGCTGGGCCGGGTAGACCATGTGCTCCAGCGTGCAGCCGCCGCAGCGCTCGTAGTGCGGGCACGGCGCCTCCCGCCGGTCCGGCGAGGGCTCGATCACGCGGACCAGGCGCGAGCGGCTCCAGCGCCCGCGCTTCTCGACCGGCCTCACCAGCGCCAGGTCGCCTGGCGCCGTGCGGTGCACGAAGGTGACGATCCCCTCCTCCAGCCGGCCCACGCCCTCGCCCCCGGCGGCGATGGACTCGATCCGCACCTCCTCCGCCGGCATCGGCTGGGGCTTCGACTTTCGCGGCGGCGGCGGACCCCCGCGTCCTCCCCCGGGTCCTCCCCGACGTCCGCCCCGCCCGCGCTCGCTCACCCCCGCCATCCCCCGCGGCCGCGCCAGGCGCTGCGACCCGCGGCCGACCCGGCCTGGACCCGCCCGAACGAGCGCGACGTGCGGCGCTCCTCCTCCAGCAGCGCCGCGGCCAGGGCGGCGGCGCGCAGCGTCTCGTCGTCGAGCGGGGCGGAGAGGAGCTCGTCCTCGTGGTTCTCCAGGTAGCGGATGTCCAGGTCCCCGGCGCGGAAGTCCGGCTCGTCCATCACCCGCAGGTGGAACGGAACGGCCGTGTCGACGCCGTCCACGCGCAGCTCCAGCAGCGCGCGCTTCATCCGGTCGATGGCCTCGATACGCGTGGGCGCGTGGACGATCAGCTTCGCCAGCATGGGATCGTAGAAGAGCCCCACCTCGTTCCCCACCGCGATCCCGCCGTCCCACCGCACGCCCGGGCCCGAGGGCACGTGCAGCCCCGTGATGCGCCCCGTCGAGGGGAGGAAGCCGTTGTACGGGTCCTCGGAGGTGATGCGGCACTCGATGGCGTGGCCCTCGATCCGGACGTCGTCCTGCGAGAACGGCAGCGCCTCACCCGCCGCGACGCGGATCTGCCACTGGACGAGGTCCACGCCCGTGACCAGCTCCGTCACGGGGTGCTCCACCTGGATGCGGGTGTTCATCTCCAGGAAGTAGAACTCGCCGTTCTGGTACAGGCACTCCACCGTCCCCGCGCCCTCGTAGCCCACCGCCTTCGCGGCCGCCACGGCCATCGCCCCCATCGCCGCGCGCTCTTGGGGCGTCAGCACGGCGGAGGGAGCCTCCTCGATCAGCTTCTGGTGGCGGCGCTGGATGCTGCACTCGCGCTCGCCCAGGTGCAGGGTGTTGCCGTGCCGGTCCGCCAGGAGCTGGATCTCGATGTGGCGCGGCCCCTCCAGGTACTTCTCGATGTAGACCGCGCGGTCGCCGAACGCCGCCTGCGCCTCGTTCCCCGCCGCGTCGAAGGCGCGCTCGATCTCCTCCTCCGAACGGACGACGCGCATCCCCTTCCCGCCCCCGCCGGCGGCCGCCTTCAGCAGCACGGGGTAGCCGATCTCCCCCGCCAGCCGCCGCGCCTCGGCGGAGTCCGCCAGCGCGTCCTTGGTGCCGGGGACCACGGGCACGCCCGCGTCGATCATCCGCGAGCGCGCCGCCGTCTTGTCGCCCATCGCCTCCACCGCCTCGGGCGAGGGGCCGATGAACACCAGCCCCGCCTCGCGCACGGCGCGGATGAACGGCGCGCGCTCGGAGAGGAAGCCGTACCCGGGGTGGATGGCCTGCGCCCCGCAGCGCAGCGCCACCTCGATCAGCGCGTCGCCCTTCAGGTAGCTCTGCGCGCTGGGCGCCGGGCCGATGCAGTAGGCCTCGTCGGCGGCCAGGACGTGCGGGGCGAGCCGGTCGGCCTCGGAGTGCACGGCCACGGCCTTCACCCCCAGCTCGTGCGCGGCGCGGATCACGCGCAGGGCGATCTCGCCGCGGTTGGCGATCAGGATCTTGTCGAACACGGCGTCCGGTCGTGCGGGTGGCGGCGTCCGCCGGGCTCCGGCGGGGAGGCGGAACAACATAAGACCGGCCCGCCGCGATGGCGAGCCGGTCTGGACGTGGTGGAGCGTTGCCTTCGGAGTGCCGCGGAGGAGGCCGACCCAGGCCGGTCGCGACGTAGCCAACCGATCCGCTCGTCAGCAAGGTGACCGTTGCGGGTCCGAGGACCCTTTCGCCTGGGCCGGCCAGCTTCTCCGGTGGCCTGGCTCAACTTTAATTCAGGTGCACGGAGGGAGCAAGGGCCCCGTGAGCGTCGTCGGGCAGACCGTCACCCGGTCGCGGTGCGCGGCTGGATGGCGGCCCTCTGCGAGGGCGCGTCCTCTTCGATCCCTGCGAAGCGAGCATCGTAGAGCCGGTCGTACCGTTCGCGATGCTCGCTCAGGTCCAGCTTTCGCTGGGCGAGGTCGCAGGCCAGGTCGAACGGCTCCGCATGGTAGATCATGTCCGAATCGATGCCGCCGGGCGCGTTCTCGATGCGCACTCGCAGGCGCATCGCCTCCATCATCGCCTGCTCCTCGTCCGTACGGCCGTGGAACGCGAGCAGACAGTCGCTGACCACCTGCCAGAACGCGGCCTTTAACCGTGTCGTGCTCATACCTCCATCCTCCGCTTGGGGCTGGCGTTCAGCACCGCCTGCGCGGCAGCCGTGTGGAAGCTAACCTGATCCGCGCCGTTCATCGCGAACCTCTGCTTCCAGAACGCGGCCACGGGACCAATCGCCACGTCGTAGTACCCGTCTCCCGGGCGTCCGTGCCCGAAATACCCGGACCGGCAGTGGATCACGAGGCTCCAGAAGTCTTCTGCATCATGGTCGCCGCGCACGAAGGATACCGTCTCCAGCCGCGACAGCTGCTCGCGGGGGACGCGAAACTCCACGACCGCAGGGCGCGCTTGGACGGGTGGCCGCGTCTGCGTCCACGCCCAGGACCTCGCCTGGGCGAGCAGCGTCGTCGTATAGAACCCGCGGCCGAAATCGCTGCTTTCGCTGCCGAGCTGAACGTCCACCCCGGACGTCAGGATGTGACGGGCGTAAGCGTCAGTGGTTCCATGGTAGAGAATGAGGGGCTGGTTCTTCCAGGCCGGCGGCGGATCGAGAAGCATGGATGGGGTGCGCGACGGGTGGCGGGATGAAGCCGCCCATGATGCGCTCCCCTGGTGCCCTGGCGCAAGATGTCCGCTACAGCGACGTCAGCTCCTCGTAGGTCTCCGGACGGCGGTCGCGGAAGAACTGCCAGACGTTGCGCACCTCGCGGATCTGGTCCAGGTCGATCTCCGCCGTGATCAGCTCCGTCTGGTCGCGCGAGCCCGTGGCCAGGAACTTCCCGCGCGGGTCGCACAGGTAGCTCTGCCCGTAGAACTCGCCGATGTTCCACGGCGCCTCGGTGCCCACGCGGTTGATGGCGCCCACGAAGTAGGCGTTGGCCACCGCGTGCGCCGGCTGCTCCAGCTTCCACAGGTACTCGGAGAGCCCGGCGACGGTGGCGGAGGGGTTGAAGACGATCTCGGCCCCGTTCAGCCCCAGCGCCCGCGCCCCCTCGGGGAAGTGGCGGTCGTAGCAGATGTAGACGCCCACCTTGCCGTACTGCGTGTCGAAGACCGGGTACCCCAGGTTTCCGGGGCGGAAGTAGAACTTCTCCCAGAACCCCGGCCCGCAGTGGGGAATGTGGTTCTTCCGGTACTTGCCCAGGTAGGTGCCGTCCGCGTCGATCACCGCGGCCGTGTTGTAGTACACGCCCGTGGTCTCCTCCTCGTAGATGGGGACCACGATCACCATCTTGTGGCGCTTCGCCACCTCCTGCATCAGCTTCACCGTGGGCCCGTCGGGAATGCGCTCGGTGCTGTCGTACCAGCGCGTCGTCTGCTCGGCGCAGAAGTACGGGCCGGTGAAGATCTCCTGCATGCAGATCACCTGCACGCCCTCGGCGGCGGCCTGGTCGATCAGCTTCAGGTGCTTCTCCAGGTTCGACTCGCGGATCGTCTCCAGCGATTCGTCGGTTCCGCAGGCGTGGCTCGCCTGGATAAGGCCGACCTTCACGATACGGGGCATCGAGCGCTCCGGAAGAGGGGGGTCAGGCGCGCGCGGCGGCCGCGCGGCCACGCATGAGCGCCAGGTACAGGACGAAGCCGAGAATGAACGTGACGAACCATGCCTGCGTGTACACGTGGTCCCAGAAGCCGGGGTCCGCCACCTGCCCCCCGGGCGTGGTGGCCGCGCGGACGAAGCCGGGCACGACGGGAAGGATGGCGACGACCAGCGCGGCCAGCGCGCGCGGGTTCCATCCGCCCGAGTACGTGTACGCGCCGCGCTCGGCGAACAGGTCGGGGAGCGAGAGCTTCTGCCGCCGCAGCACCCAGTAGTCCGCGATCAGGATCCCGCCCAGCGCGCCCATCAGCGACGAGTAGCCGATCAGCCAGGTGAAGATGTAGGCGGAGGCGTCCGAGTACAGCTTCCACGGCATCATGGCGATGCCCAGCACCGCCGTGATCAGCCCCCCCGTCACGTACGAGATGCGCCGCGGCGACAGGTTGGAGAAGTCGTTCGCGGGCGAGACGACGTTCGCCGCCATGTTGGTCGTGAGCTGCGCCGCCAGCACGATCAGGGCGGCGAAGATGATCACCCCCGGCGACCCGATGCGCGTCACCAGCACGATGGGATCCCAGATCGCCTCGCCGAAGACCACGATGGTCGCGGCGGTCACGGCCACGCCGATGAAGGCGAAGAGCGTCATCGTGGTCGGCAGGCCCAGCGCCTGTCCCAGCGCCTGGGAGCGCTGCGACTTCGCGTAGCGCGTGAAGTCGGGGATGTTGAGCGAGAGCGTGGCCCAGTACCCCACGTTCGCGGTCAACGCCGCCGGAAAGAGCGTCCAGAAGTTCCCGGTGCCCTTCTGCAGCCGCTGCGACTCGGAGAGGATGTTGCCCATCCCGCCGCCGGCGCGCACCGCCCAGACCAGCAGGACCGCGCCGCCCAGGAGCAGGAGGGGCGCCGACCAGCTCTCCAGCACCTTGATCCCCTCCGTGCCGCGGAGGATGATCGCCACCTGGATCAGCCAGAAGACGCCGAAGGCGATGGCCTTCCCCGCCCCGATCGCGGCCCACCCCGGCCACGCGGCCGTGATCAGCGCGTCCAGCGCCAGCCCGCCGATCCACGTCTGGATGCCGAACCACCCGCACGCCACGATGGCGCGCAGGATGGCGGGCACGTTCGCCCCGCGGACCCCGAACGCCGCGCGGCAGAGCACGGGGAACGAGATCCCGTAGCGCGTCCCCGCGTGCGCGTTCAGCACCATGGGGATCAGGACGATGAGGTTCCCCAGCAGGATCGTCCCCAGCGCCTGCCACCACGTCATCCCCTGCGCCATCAGCCCGGAGGCCAGGGTGTAGGTGGTGATGACCACCGACATCCCGATCCACAGCGCCGCGATGTTGTACGTCGACCAGGTGCGGCGGGAGAGGGGCGTGGGGGCCAGGTCTGGATTCCAGAGCGGGCTGCCGGAGAGGTCCTCCGTCACCTCCACGAAGTCGTTCGCCGCCGTCGCGCCCGCGGGAGCGGCGACGCTCACGCTACCCCCGCCGCCGTCCGTTCCGCCTGCGCCGGACGCAGGCCGGCGCTCTTCCGCGGCAGCCACTTCCCGCGCCCCTCGGCGCCGACGACGCGATAGTCGTCCACGATGGTCTCGCCGCGCGAGAGCGTGGTGCGCGCGAAGCCGGCCAGCTCCCACCCCTCGAACGGCGACCAGTCCGCGTTGGTCTCCATCTCGTTGGGATCGACCGTGATCGTCCGGTCGGGGTGGATGATGGCGATGTCCGCATCGGCCCCCACCTGGATGGCGCCCTTGCGGGGGTAGAGGCCCATGATCTTCGCGGGGCTGGTCGACAGCTTCTCGCACATCTCCTCGACCGTCATCCGCCCGGCCAGCACGCCGTGCGTGTAGGTCAGCGGGAGCAGCGTCTCCAGGCCCGGCATCCCCATGGGGATCCTGGTCCAGTCGCCCGCCCACATCGCCTTCTGCTCGCGGTTGAAGGTGCAGGTGTCGGTGGAGACCACCGAGACCGTGCCCTCCGACAGCCCGCGCCACAGCCGCTCGGAGTCCGCCGGCTTCTTGAGCTGCGGGCAGCAGGCGAACAGGTGCCCGTCCTCCCGATCGAAGACGGAATCGTCCAGGACGAGGTACTGCACGCACGTCTCGGCCAGCACGGGAACGCCGCGCGCCTGCGCCGCCTTCACGATCTCCGTGCCCTCCGCGGTGGACATGTGGACGATGTAGAGCTGCCCGCCCGTGGCCTCGCTCCAGGTCACGGCGCGCTGGATGGCCTCGGCCTCCACGAAGTTGGGGCGCGTCATGGTGTGCAGCCGCGCGCCGTGCTCCTTCATCATCTCGGGGGTGTGGTGCCGCGCGATCAGCTCGTCCAGCACGCGGGAGGATTCCGCGTGGACCAGGAGCATGGCGCCCAGGTCCCGCATCTTCTCCAGCGTGCCGAACAGGGCGCGGTCGTCGGACTGCCACCCCTCCGACTCGTAGATCATGAACTCCTTGAAGGTGGTGAAGCCGCGCTCCACCATCCCCTCGATCTGGTCCTTCTGCTCGTTCCAGCGCGTCACGCAGATGTGGAAGGTGTAGTCGATCAGCGACTTGCCCTCCGCCTTCCGCATCCACGCGTCCGCCGCGTCCGACAGGGTGCCGTCCGCCGACGGGATGGCGAAGTCGATCACCGTGGTGACCCCGCCTCGCGCCGCCGCCCGCGTGCCTGTGCGGTAGTCGTCGGCCGAGACGGTGCCGCAGAAGGGGAGCTCCAGGTGCACGTGCACGTCCAGGGCGCCGGGAAGCACCAGGTGGCCGGTGGCGTCGATGACGTCGGCGCCCTCCGCGTCCAGCTCCTGCCCCAGCGCGGCGATGGTCTCGCCGCGGATCCCCACGTCGCCCACGAAGCTCCCCGCCGGGGTCACCACCGTCCCGCCTCGCACGATCCGGTCGAATCTCATCGCGTCGTCGCTCCCGCTGGGTGTTGGGTCAGCCCTCGATGCGCGCGAGCGCGCGGTCGATCACGTCCACGGCGAAGTCCGCGTCCTGCGCGGTGATGCACATGGGCGGCTTGATGCGCACCACGTTGCCGTCCAGCCCGCCCTTGCCCAGCAGCACGCCCATCTCGCGCGCCTGCTCCAGCAGCTCCAGCGTCTCCGCCTTCGCGGGCTCGCGCGTCGCGCGGTCGCGCACCAGCTCCATCCCCAGCATCAGCCCCATTCCCCGCAGGTCGCCGATCAGCGGGTGGCGCTCCATCAGCCCGCGCAGCCCGTCGCGCAGGCGGGCGCCGACGACGCGGGCGTTCTCCTGCAGCCCGTCCTCGTCGATCACGTCCAGCACGGCCAGGCCCGCAGCCATGGACACGGGATTGCCGCCGTAGGTGTTGAAGTGGATGCGCTGCGACAGCGTCTCCGCGATCTCCCGCGTGGTCGTGACCGCGGCGAGCGGAACGCCGTTGCCGATCCCCTTGGCCATGGTGACGATGTCGGGCGTCACGCCCCAGTTCTGGAAGCCCCAGTAGTGGTCGCCCGTGCGGCCGAAGCCCGTCTGCACCTCGTCCGCGATGCACAGGCCGCCGGCGTCGCGCACGGCCGCGTAGGCCTCGCGGAAGTAGTTGGGTGCGCCGTGCGTGGCCCCGCCCACCCCCTGGATGGGCTCGGCGATGAACGCGGCGATCCTGCCGGGCGTGGAGTAGCGGACCAGGTCGCGGATGTCGTCCACGGCGCGCGTGGCCAGCTCCTCGCGGCTCCCGTCGAACGGCGAGCGGAACGGGTCGGGGTTCAGCGCGTGGTGGGTGCCGGACCCCTGCTGCACCGGGTACTTCCAGGTGTGGTGCGAGGTGAGCCCCATCGCCGAGGGCGAGACGCCGTGGTAGGCGTTGCGCAGGGCGATCACGTCGTGGTTCCCCGTGTGCAGGCGCGCCATCATGATGGCCAGGTCGTTGGCCTCGCTGCCGCTGTTCACGAAGTACGTCACGTCCAGCCCCTCCGGCATCTTCCCGGCGATCTTCTTCGCCAGGAGCGGGAGGTTGGGGTGCAGGTAGATCGTCGTCGAATGCTGCAGCCGCTCGGTCTGGTCGCGCACGGCGGCCACCACGCGGGGGTGGCAGTGCCCGCACGACACCGTGACGATGCCGGCGAACATGTCCAGGTACCGCCGCCCCGTCTCGTCGAAGAGCCACTGCATGTGGCCCTCCACCAGCATCATCGGCTCGCGGTACAGGGTGAAGACGGCCGGGTTCACGTGCTCCCGGCGCATCGCCAGCACCTCCTGCCGCGACGGCCCGTCGTACGGGCGAGGGGCGTGGTCGCACGGGGGCATCTCGACGGCGGGGGCGGTCAGCAGGTCGGTCATCGGTGCTCGACGGAGGAAGAAGCGCGGGGAGGGCGGACGGCCCTCCCCGACCGGAGGCTCAGACGGAGGCGGGCGCCCCGGCGGTCTCGGGCGGGGCGTAGCCCTCCACCTCGTACCCGCCGTGGTAGTCGTCCGCGGCGGGGCGGCGGATCTGCGACTGCGAGACCACCCGGTCCTTCCGGATCCCGCGGAAGTCCTCCACGCTCTTCCACCCCTTGTCCGCGTGCCGCTCCAGGAACTCCTCCAGCCCGCTGTTCAGCTTGCGGATCACGTTGGGCCCCACCGCCTGGTCCAGCATGGCTGCCGTGCACACCTGCACGGTGCCGGCGCCCAGCAGGAAGTAGGAGAGGGCCTGCGAGAAGTCGCTCACCCCGCCGATGCCGGAGAAGGAGCCGTTGGGGAACGCCTGCGTCATCTTCGCCATGTTGGCCAGCGACATGGGGAGGATCGCCGGGCCGCCCAGGCCGCCGCTGGACACCAGCCCGTCCACGTTGATCTCGAACTCCAGCGTCTCCGGGTCGATGGTCGGAAGCGATGGGAAGGTGTTGGACGAGACGACCGCGTCGGCCCCCCCGCGGAAGCAGGCGCCGGCCTCCACCACGATGTCCTGCGTGGCCGGGGTCAGCTTGCACCACACGGGGATCTTCGCCACCTCCTTCACCGCCACCGTGACGAACGAGCAGAGCTCCTGGTCCTTGCCGATGTTGGAGCCCATGTCCTTCCGGTCCATGTGGGGGCAGGAGAAGTTCAGCTCCAGCCCGTCGGCGCCGGCGTCCTGGCACCCCTCGGCCAGGATCTGCCAGTTGCGAAGCTCCTGGTCGCTCCCCGAGCCCGCCATGATGGAGGCGATCAGCACCCGGTCGGGGTGGGCCGCCTTGATGCTGCGGATCTTGGGCAGCCACCAGTCCAGCGGCTTGTCCGAGATCAGCTCCCAGTTCCACGACGAGTGCAGCGCCGCGCCCGGCTGCTTCTTCATGGAGACGCGGTTGGTCTCCGGCTGCGTCCGCATGAACTTCGTCTTGGCGCCGTAGACGTTCACCACCGGGTGCAGGCCGATGGTCTTCGCGACCACCCCGCCCCAGCCCGAGTCGAAGGCGCGCAGGATGTTGCTCTCCGACTCCGTCGGCGGCGCCGAGGAGAGGAGGAACGGGTTCGGGAATCGGATCCCGGTGAAGTCTACCGACGTGTCGACGCTCATCTCGTCCTCCGTGGGGTGGGGCGCGGCGCCGGGCTGCCGACGCGCGGGGTGGCGCTCACGACATCCAGTTGGTGCCGGCCTCGCGGTTCCACTTCGTGGTGGTCTTCTTGGCGCGGGTCCAGAACTCGATCGATCCCCGGCCGGTGATGTCGCCCACGCCGAACCGGGAATCGTTCCACCCGCCGAAGGAGAACGGCTCGCGAGGCACGGGCACGCCCACGTTCACGCCCACCATCCCCGCGCTGGCGCGGTCGGTGACGTAGCGGGCCATCCCGCCGCTCTCCGTGTACACGGAGGCCGCGTTGCCGTACGGCGAGGCGTTCTCGATCCCGATCGCCTCGTCCACGTCCTTGGCGCGCACGATCGCCAGCACGGGGCCGAAGACCTCCTCCTGCGCGATCTTCATCTCGGGGCGCACGTGGTCGATGATGGTGGGCCCCACCCAGTAGCCCCCGTCCTTCCCCTCCACCGTGGCCCCGCGCCCGTCCACGATCACCGTCGCGCCCTCGGCCTCGGCCTCGGCGATGTAGCGCTCGATGCGCTCCTTGGCCTCCGCGGAGATCACGGGCCCCAGCGTGCGGCCGGGCACCACGTCGCGAACCACCTCCACCATCCGCCGGATCACGCGGTCGGCGTCCGTCACCGCCACCATCACCGACGCGGCCATGCAGCGCTGCCCCGCGCAGCCGGACATGGAGGCCAGCACGTTGGTGGCCGTCATCTCCACGTCGGCGTCCGGTAGCACGATCAGGTGGTTCTTCGCGCCGCCCAGCGCCAGGCAGCGCTTCAGCGACGCCGTCGCCCGGCGATAGACGATCTTCGCGACCTTCGTGGAGCCCACGAACGAAACGGCGTCGATCCCCGGATGGTCGCAGATGGCCTCCACCGACTCCTGGCCCCCGTGCACGACGTTGAGCACGCCGTCCGGCAGCCCCGCCTCCTTGAGCAGCTCGGCGATGCGGCCGGCGCTCAGCGGCACCAGCTCCGACGGCTTCAGGATCATGCAGTTCCCGAGCGCGATGGCGTTCGGGATGGTCCAGTTGGGGACCATGTTGGGGAAGTTGAAGGGCGTGATCGACGCAACGACGCCCACGGGGTGCCGGTCCACGCGGCACTCCACCCCGCGGCTCACCTCCATCACCTCGCCCGAGACGATCTGCGGCAGCGAGACGGCGAACTCGGTGAGCTCGATGGACTTCAGCACCTCGGCCTCCGCCTCGCTCCACACCTTGCCGTTCTCCCGGTGCACCAGCGCGGTCAGCTCCTTCAGGTCGCGCTCCAGCAGCTGCCGGTAGCGGAAGAAGACCTGCACGCGCTCCTTGAGCGGCGTTCCCGACCAGCCGGCGAGCGCGGCGCGGGCGGCCTTCACCGCCTCGTCCACCTCGCGCGCGCCGCTGAGCGGAACGCTGGAGATGACGGTGCCCTGCGAGGGGTCGTGCACGTCCAGCCGGGGAAGGACGTCGCTCCCTCCCACGAAACGGCCGGCGACGAAGTTCAGGACTGCGGTCTGGGTCATGGGCCCGCGATCGGTGGGCGTGTAGCCGGCGAGAGTCCCGGAGGGGTTCCCGGAGGTCTACGGGGGCTCGGCGGGGGGGACGAGCGCCGCTGCGCGAACGCCACGGCGAGGGGACGGCCGAACAGCGCCCCCAGCGGCCAGCCTAAAGCACGCGTGCGCCGCTGTCAAGCCGCGCGGGGTGCAAACACATGTCGTCCGCCATCCGCGCGGCGCCGGCTTGCGCGGCGGGTACCCCGGGTGGTATCCAGCGGTGTCCCCCCTGCCCGCCCGCTCGCCCCTGGAGGAGAGATGGTCAACGAGCTTCGCATCGAGGTGCGCTCCACCGAGCTGGACACGCTGGGGCACGTCAACAACGCCAAGTACCAGGAGTACCTGGAGTGGGGCCGCTTCGAGTGGGTGAAGCGCTCCGGCCTGCCCGTGGACGCGCTGGGCCGCGAGGGCTTCGCGACCGTCATCGTCAACGTGAACATCAACTACCGCCGGGAGGCGCGCCTGGGCGAGAAGCTCACCATCCGCACCTGGCTCTCCGGCCTGGGCAACAGCTCCCTGCGCATCGGCCAGGAGGTGCGGAACGAGCGCGGCGACGTGGTCTGCGACGCCGCGGTCACCTCCGCCACGTTCGACACGGCCACGCGCCGCAGCGTGCCGATCCCGGAGGAGATCCGGGCGATGCTGGAGGAGCGGGTGGTGGCGGCGGAGGGGACGGGCTGACGGTGGGAGAGCGCTACTGCGTCGGAACCCGCGCGAACGCGCGCACCGGGAAGGTCCCGAACGCCTTCACCTTGACCGGCACCGCGTAGAAGCGGATGCCGGCGTCCGGCACCTCCTCCAGCCCGCGCAGGTGCTCGCAGACGGGGATCTCGGCGCCGAGGAGGACCGTGTGCACGGGCCGCGCCGCGTCCGCGGTGTCGTCGATGTTGAGCGAGTCGATCCCCACGAGGGTGGCGCCGCCGTCGCGCAGCGCCTCCGCCGCGGCGCGGGTGAGGTACGGGTGACCTTCGAAGTACGCCTCCGTGCCCCAGTGCCGCGCATGGCCGGTGTGCACCAGCACCGCCTTTCCGCACACGTCCATCCCGTCGAACGCATCCGCGTCGATCGCCCTCCCCGCTCGCTCGGATGCGCGCACGACGACAGCGTCCAGATCCGCCAGAGACTCCAGCGGCAGCTCGGAGAGGTCTTTCCCGTCGGCGAAGCGGTGGAACGGCGAGTCCACGTACGTGCCGGTGTTCGCGATCATGTCGATCCGGCCGATGTGGAACTCCGTCCCTTCCGCGTAGATCCCCCGCGAGGCCTCACGGCTCACGTAGTCGCAGATGACGGGCGCGGGGAAGCCCTTCAGCGTCACCATCCCGTGCTCGATGGTGTGCGAGAGGTCGATGAGGCGGCTGTGGAGTGTCATCACCGAGGAGCTTCTTTGAGACGCGTGACCCAACCAACCCTGCTCGACGTCTCGAGAGGGCCAGTCTTCCCGATTATCGACACCGTGAAGCAACAGACCCGGAGCAATCAGGGTTCCTGCGGCGGAGGCGTGATCGTGCCAGGCTGCAGCAACTGCCGCTGGTGCCGGATGCCCACCACGATCACTCGATCATCCGTGATGTGGTAGAACACACGGTATGAGCGATAGACGACCTCGCGAATGCCCCCGTAGGGATCTTCAGGCACCACCCGGCCGCTCATCGGATAGAGCGGTAGCCGCTCGAGCGTGGCAGATAGGCCGTCGTACCACCGCTCGGCCGCCAGAGGCCGATCGGCCGCGATCTCGTGGAGTAGCTCTACCAGCTGTTGGGAAGCGTAGTCACTCCAGGCGAGCGTCACTTGAATCCGAACTCCGCCTTTACGCGTGCAACTACCTCCTCATGCGGAATGACTTTGCCTTCAGCGATGTCCTGCATTCCGCGGCCGATCACCCGCAACACTTCCATCTCGTCGACCATCCGCTCGTACTCCTCCACGTCCATCAGCACCGCGGCGCTCTTCCCGTGCTGCGTCAGCACGAGCGGGCGGCGGGTCTCGCGCACCTGCTGCACGAAGCGGGCGGCGTTCTGACGGAACTCGGACACCGGCTGCACGTCCTCGTCGAGTCGGATCCGTTCCATGGCGCCCTCCTGAAGAGATGTACGAAATACCGTATGTAATTTCGTATCTCTCTCCTCTTGGGGCAAGGGTCCGTCTCGCCGTCAGACACGTGTGTCGGCACGCGGGCACCGGGGTTGCTGTTGAATCCGGCGAGCGCAGGCGGGGGGGAGGACGACCACGGGAGGCGAATGACCGGACGGCAGCGGCTCACGGTGCTGGCGGCGGTGCTCGTCGGGACGGCGGCGGGGCTGGGGGCGTTCACCTTCGTGTACGCGAAGGGCGCGTCGTACCTCACCAACGATCCCAGCGCGTGCGCCAACTGCCACGTGATGGGCGATCACTTCGCCGCGTGGACCAAGTCGTCGCACGGCAAGTTCGCCGTGTGCAACGACTGCCACGCTCCGCACACCTTCGTGGGGAAGTACGTCACCAAGGCGCGGAACGGCTTCTGGCACTCCTTCTACTTCACCACCGGGCGCTACCCGGACCCTCTCCGCATCACCCCGCGCAACCTGGAAGTCACCGAGAACGCCTGCCGCTACTGCCACGGCGAGATCACCGACGCCATCGAGCACGGCGCCGGCGCGTCGTCGGCCGGGGCGAAGGAGGCGCGCGGCGAGGGAGAGCCGTTCCTCTGCACGCGCTGCCACAACGACGTGGGGCACTGGGTCCGCTGACGCACGCGCACGTCCACCTCCAGCCAGAAGGCACCGATGGCCGGTACTGCTCCCTCCGATCCTGACCGCGACGTACGGCCGCGCCGGTGGCGCTCTGGGCGCTGGCTCCTCCTGGCGGCGATCGTCGGGGGCCTGGCCACGCTGGGCATCGCCGCCCTGCTGACCAACATCTTCGAGCGGAAGCAGGAGGCGCGGAACCCCTTCTATCGCGTGGTGGCGCTCACCGACACGGTCGACGATCCGGCGGTATGGGGAAAGAACTTCCCGATGCAGTACGACGACTACCGCAAGACCGTCGACATGCAGCGCACGCGCTACGGCGGGAGCGAGGCCATGCCGCGCGACCCCACCGCCGCGGACCCGCGCGACACGGTGCCGCAGTCGCGGCTGGACGAGGACCCGCGGCTGCGGGAGTTCTGGGCCGGGTATGCCTTCTCCAAGGACTTTCGGGAGGAGCGCGGCCACGCGTACATGCTCGACGACCAGGTCTTCACCGCGCGGCAGCAGGTCACCCAGCAGCCGGGGACGTGCATCCACTGCCACGCCTCCGTGTACGTGCCGTACATGCGCGCGGGCGGCGGCGACCTGATGCGCGGCTTCGAGGTGATGAACCGGATGCCGTACGCCCAGGCCCGCCAGCGGGTGAGCCACCCCGTGAGCTGCATCGACTGCCACGACCCGGAGACGATGGCGCTCCGCGTCACCCGGCCGGGGTTCATCGAGGGGATCCGCGCGCTCAAGGCCTCGCAGGGGGTGCCGAACTACGACGCGAACCGGGACGCCACGCGCCAGGAGATGCGCACCTACGTCTGCGGGCAGTGCCACGTGGAGTACTACTTCAAGGGGCCCGAGAAGCGCCTGACCTACCCCTGGTCCAAGGGGCTGCTGGCCGACAGCATACTGGCGTACTACGACTCCACCGGGCACCGCGACTGGGTGCACGCCGTGAGCGGCGCGCCGGTCCTGAAGGCGCAGCACCCCGAGTTCGAGCTGTTCAGCCAGGGGATCCACGCGCGCGCCGGCGTGGCCTGCGCCGACTGCCACATGCCGTACCAGCGCGCCGGGGCCATGAAGATCAGCGACCACCACGTGCGCTCGCCACTGCTCAACGTGAACCGCGCGTGCCAGACCTGCCACCACGCGTCCGAGGACGAGCTGAAGGCGCGCGTGCACCGCATTCAGGACCGGACCTACGAGATGCGGAACATCGCGCTGGACGCGGTGCTCGACCTCACCCGCTCCATCGCGGCGGCGCAGCGGGCGAGCGCTCCCCTCCCGCGGCTGACGGCCGCGCGCGACCAGCAGCGCCGGGCGCAGTTCCTGGTCGACTTCGTGGAGGCGGAGAACTCCATGGGCTTCCACGCCGACCAGGAGGCCGCGCGCATCCTGGCCAACGCCCTGAACCACGTGCGCATCGGCGAGGCGGCCCTTCGCGGCGAGACGGTGACCCGCCCCACCTACCGCCCGCCCCCGCAGCTCGTCACCCCTCCTCCGGCCGGGAACGAGCGAGGAGGCGCGACGTCGGCGCGGACGCAGCGGTAGGGGGGCGGCGGAACGCCGTCGGTCCGACGTCCTCCGGCCACCACGCAGGGGGACGTAGAGAGGGGGAGGCGCCGCGGTCGCGCCTCCCCCTCTCTACGTCCTCGTCCGCCGGTCAGAGCGGGATGTTGCCGTGCTTCTTGGGCGGGTTGCTGTCGCGCTTGTTGCGGAGCATGTCCAGCGCGCTCACCACCCGCGCCCGCGTCTCGCGCGGGTCGATCACGTCGTCCACGTAGCCGCGGGCCGCGGCGGCGTACGGGTTGGCGAAGCGCTCGCCGTACTCGGCCTGCCGGCTCTCCGCGGCCGCGGCGGGATCGTCGGCCGAGGAGATCTCGCGGCGGTACAGGATCTCCACCGCGCCCTTGGCACCCATCACCGCGATCTCGGCCGTGGGCCAGGCGTAGTTCACGTCGCCGCGGATGTGCTTGGACGACATGACGTCGTACGCCCCGCCGTAGGCCTTCCGCGTGATGATGGTGATCTTGGGGACCGTCGCCTCGCAGAAGGCGTAGAGGAGCTTGGCGCCGTGGCGGATGATGCCGCCGTGCTCCTGCGCCACGCCGGGCAGGAAGCCGGGCACGTCCTCGAAGGTCAGCAGCGGGACGTTGAAGGCGTCGCAGAAGCGCACGAAGCGCGCGGCCTTCACCGAGGCGTCGATGTCCAGCACCCCGGCCAGCACCGCCGGCTGGTTGGCCACGATGCCCACGGAGTGCCCGCCCACGTGCGCGAAGCCCACGAGGATGTTGCCCGCGTAGTCGGCGTGCACCTCGTAGAACTCGCCGTCGTCCACCACGCGGCGGATCACGTCGCGCATGTCGTACGGCTTGTTCGGATGGTCGGGGACGACGTCCAGCAGCTCCTCGTCCGCGCGGTCGAACGGGTCCTGCGTGTCGCGCCGCGGCGGGTCCTCCATGTTGTTCTGCGGGATGAACTCGAAGAGGTGGCGGATGCGGTGCAGGCACTCCACCTCCGTCTTCACCGCGAAGTGCGCCACGCCCGACGTTCCCGCGTGCGTCGCCGCGCCGCCCAGCTCCTCCATCGTCACGTCCTCGTGCGTCACCGTCTTCACCACGTTGGGCCCGGTGACGAACATGTAGCTCGTTCCCTGCACCATGTAGATGAAGTCGGTGATGGCGGGGGAGTAGACCGCCCCTCCCGCGCAGGGGCCGAGAACCGCCGAGACCTGGGGGATGACGCCGGAGGCCAGGACGTTGCGCAGGAAGATGTCCGCGTAGCCGCCCAGGGAGACCACGCCCTCCTGGATGCGCGCGCCGCCGGAGTCGTTCAGCCCGATCATGGGGGCGCCGTTCTTCAGCGCCAGGTCCATGACCTTCACGATCTTCTCCGCGTGCGCCTCGCTCAGCGACCCGCCGAAGATGGTGAAGTCCTGCGAGAAGACGTAGACCAGGCGCCCGTTGATGGTGCCGTAGCCCGTGACGACGCCGTCGCCCAGGTACTTCTCGCGGTCCAGCCCGAAGTCGGTGGCGCGGTGCACCACGAAGCGGTCCAGCTCCACGAAGGAGCCCTCGTCCAGGAGCACGTCCAGGCGCTCGCGGGCGGTGAGCTTCCCCCGCTCGTGCTGCGCCTGGATGCGCTTCTCCCCGCCTCCCATCTCCGCCTGCCGGCGGAGCGCCTCCAGGTGCTCCAGCTTCTCCCGCATCGACATGGGGCGTCTCGTCCGTGGTGTCGCGTGGTGGCCGCCGGCCCGGTGACCGGGCGCGCGAAGGCCGGCAATCTACGGGATCGCCGGCCTCTTCGCACCCACCCGCGAGCCCGTCGTCCCGCGGCGCTACCGCACCTGGAACTGGATCGGCATCTCCACGCGCACCGGCACGGCCGCGCCGCCGGCCCGCGCGGGCGAGAAGCGCATCTCTCCCGCGATCTCCAGCGCGGCGTCGTCCAGCTCCCTGCGCCCGCTGCTGGTGAGGATGCTCCGCTCCGTGACCCGCCCCGTCTGGTCGATGCGCATGGCGAGCACGGTGGTGCCGCCGATCCCCGCGTCCTTCAGCGCCGGCGGGTAGCGCGCCTCCAGCGCGGCGCCCACCTCGGACGGATTCAGCAGCGCCGGCTGCTCCGTGGCGGCGGGAGACACCCCCGACGCGGGCGACGCCGTCCCGCCCTCGGCCGTCTCCTCCTTCCCCGCCCCGCGGTCGGGCCCGCAGGCGGCGGCTAGGAGAAGTGCCGCCGTGAAGAGGGTGCGCAGGCTCATGCGGGCTCGCCGGGGCGAAGGTTTGGGGGGGAAACGACGCAGGTCCAAGGTATCGGAGCCTGCCGGAATGCAAAAGGGCGCGGGGCCGAAGCCCCGCGCCCTTCCGCGCGTTCAACCGCGTCCGCTTCAGCCCTCGTCGCCCTCGGCGGCGGTGGTCTCGGCGGCGGGCGCCCCTTCGGCGGTGGGGGCCTCGGCCGGAGCCTCGGCGTTCTCATCCGCATCCGCGTCCGTCTCCTCGGCGCGGGCGGGGGGCGCGGTGGGGATGCCGCCCTCCTCGAACTTCGGAACGCGCGTCACCTCGCCGACGATGCGGCGGTTGGCCACGTCGACCTCGGTGATGCGAAGCTCCAGGTCGTCGCCCTCGGCGAACACGTCCGCCGGGTTCTGCAGGCCGGTCACGCCGAGCTGCGACACGGGCACGAAGCCCTCGATGTCGTCGCCCAGGTCGACCGCCACGCCCTTGTCCTGCAGGCGCGAGATCTTGCCCGAGAACTCCATCCCCGGGGTGATCCGCTGGGCGATCTCCTCCCACGGGTCGTCCTGGGTCTGCTTCAGGCCCAGGGAGATCCGCTTGTTCTCCGCGTCCACGCCCAGGATCACCACCTCGACGTCGTCGCCCTTGCGGACGACCTCGGACGGGTGCTGGATCCGCTTGGTCCAGCTCATGTCGGAGATGTGCACCAGGCCGTCGATGCCGGGCTCGATCTCCACGAAGGCGCCGAACGAGGTCAGGTTGCGCACCTTGCCCGTGAGACGCGTGCCCACCGGGTACTTGAGCGGGAGCGCATGCCAGGGATCCTCCTCGATCTGCTTCATGCCGAGGGAGATCTTCTCGCCCTCGACGTCCACCTTCAGGATCACGGCCTCGATCTCGTCGCCCAGCGTCACGATCTTGGACGGGTGGCGGACGTTGCGCGTCCAGCTCATCTCGGAGATGTGCACCAGGCCCTCGACGCCCTTCTCCAGCTCGACGAACGCGCCGTAGTTGGTGATGGACACCACGCGGCCGCGCACGCGGGCGCCGACGGGGTACTTCTTGTCGACGTCCTTCCAGGGGTACTCCTGGAGCTGCTTCAGGCCCAGCGACAGGCGCTCGCGCTCCCAGTCGATGTCCAGGACCTTCACGTCCAGGTCCTGGCCGATGGCCACCACCTCGGACGGGTGGCCCACGCGGCCCCACGACATGTCGGTGATGTGGAGCAGGCCGTCCATGCCGCCCAGGTCGATGAAGGCGCCGAAGTCCGTGATGTTCTTGACCACGCCCTTCCGAACCTGCCCGACCTCGAGCTCCTTCTTGAGGTTCTCGCGCTTGATCTCGCGGTCGGCCTCCAGGAGCACGCGGCGCGACACGACGATGTTGCGCCGGCGCTTGTTCAGCTTGATGATCTTGAACTCGTAGTTCTCGCCGATCAGGTCCTCGATGTTCGGGACCCGGCGCAGCGCGATCTGCGAGCCCGGCAGGAACGCGTCGACGCCCATCAGGTCGACGGTCACGCCGCCCTTGATCTTGCGGGTGAGCATGCCGGCCACCGCGGTGCCGTTCTCGTACGCCACGCGGATCTGCTCCCACACGCGCAGGAAGTCGGCCTTCTTCTTGGACAGCACGACCACGCCGTCCTCGTCCTCGAGGTTCTCGAGGAAGACCTCGACCTCGTCGCCGATCTGCAGCGAGTCCGGGTCCTTGAACTCGTCGCGGGTGACCGCGCCCTCGCTCTTGAAGCCCAGGTCCAGGATCACCGCCTTGTCGGTGATGCG
>JASLAX010000007.1 GCA_030146875.1 Longimicrobiaceae bacterium | reverse complement strand
GGCCGCACCGGCGAGCGGGCGTCCGGCGCCCGCTCTGGGCCGCGGGGCGGCCCGCCGGCTGGGCACGGCCGCGAAGGGGTGGCACCCGCCGCAGGCCGCCGTCTGGATCTCCGTCCACCGCCACGACGCGGCCCTGCACCGCGGCACCGGCGGCGACCGCGCGCGCGCGGCCCGCGTGGAGCGGCTGCTGGACCGGGCGCGGACGGAGGAGACGTTCGTGGCGGAGCACGCGCTGGCGGACACCGCAGGCGCCTCCCGCGCGGTCCTGGCCCGCCTGGCGATGGAGACGGCGGTCGCGCTGCGCCCCTACGCGCAGGAGCGTCCGTGGCACCCCGGCGACGCCGGCCCCACCGCCTCGGAGCTGGAGCAGCGCTTCGGGCTGAAGGCCGTGCGATTCGCGCGCGGCGTGCCCTCCGCATGGCGCCCGTTCTACCTCCGCGCCCTGGGCGACGCGCTGGCGGACCTGGAGACCGTCCTCCCCTACCTGGACGTGCAGGGCGCCACCTTCCAGTTCGGGCCCACCGGCCGCGAGGGGCTGGCGCTAGCGACGCACGAGCCCGCGGCGCGCGTCGTCTCGCTCCCCCTGGAGAGCGGCGTGGGTACGCTGGCACACGAGATCGGGCACGACCTGGACTGGCAGGTCGCCCGGGCGCGCTACGGCGTGCGCGGCGGCTATGCCACGGAGGTGGCCGTCCGCCGCAACCTGCGCGACCGCTTCGCCGCCGCCGCGCGCAGCATGCCGCCCCCGCCCGAGGTGGCGGTCCGCGGCGGCACCGGGGCCTCCCGCCGCTACGCGCAGCGCCCGCCGGAGATCTTCGCCCGCACCTTCGACGGCTACGTCGCCTCCATGCTGGCCGTGAGCGGACGCAGCAACGGCTACCTGACCGCCGCCCAGGACGAGGTCCTGACCGGCCACGGCGCCGCGCTCTCGCCCGGCGGGCGGAACGGGGCGGCGGACGACGCGTTCGTCTCGCTGCTGATGGTCGCCTCCCCCGTCCCCGACGCGGTGCGGCGCGACCTGCGGCTCCGCTGGGGCTCCGGCCGCGTCCCTTCGGGGCTCGAGGTCGCCGACCGCCTCCTCTCGCAGCCCATCGCCTCCGTCCCCGTCCTGCGGGCCGGAGAGGCGGGGATGGCGGAGGCGATCGCGGGCGGCGCGGCGGTTCGCGCGGAGGTGCAGGCCCTCCACCGCCTGCGGGCGACGGCGCTCGCGGAGTGGGAGGCCCGCGCCTGCGAGAACCCGCTCGCGGCCCACGGACCGCGCGGTGTCCGCGCTGTGCACGCGATGGCCGGTGCCGCCGTGGATTCCCGCACGCGCGGCATCCTCCTCCGCCACGCCCGCTCGCTCGGCTTCGCGGAGGCACCGGACTGGCTCGCGGAGGCGTGGTTGAGGGAGATCGCGGAGGAGACGGCGCGGGGGCCCGACGTCCTAGCCGTCGCGACGACGTGGCCGGCGACCTGCGCGGGAGGCGTCTGACGACGCGGTCCACGGACGACGAGCAGCGCCGCCCCGGGTCGGGAGGCGGCGCTTCTTCTTCGTCCGAAGGCGTCGATCAGGGAGTGGCCGGCGCGACGTGCGTGCTGGGCGACCGGAGCCATCCCCACGGACCGCCGCCGCCGTCCTCCGCGAACCGCTGCCGCTGCAAGGCGTACGTGTACCGCCGGCGGACCACGGGGCGCGCGGCGTCGCGGGCGAACCGGCCGTCCGCGTAGCGCATCCACGTGGCCTGCAGGTACAGGCCGGCGCCGCGTCCCGCCTCGGACCCCTCCACCCACTCGGTGGCGAGGACCCGGCAGCCGCCGCCGCGCGCCGGGCGCACGAGCGAGCCGGGGAAGGCGAAGTCCGCCACGGCCAGCATCGCCGGCTCCGCCTCGGGACGGCGGCCCTCCACCACGACCAGCCTCCAGGCCGCCACCGCCATCCCGTTGCTCACCGACTGGTTGTACGCCGCGACCAGCTCCCGCGCCCCGTCCCCGTCCAGGTCGGCATCGATCACCTGCAGGCGGGCGGGGTGGCCGGTCCCCTCGGGATCGACGAAGACCACGCGCGCCGGCGATCCGGGCCGCTCCACCCGCACCTCGACCTGCCCCTCGTCGCGGTGGCAGGCGCAGACTCGGCGACCGTCGGGCAGGCGCACGCAGGCGCCGCCGGGGCAGCCGGGCTCCTCGCCCGCGTCCCGCGGCACGGCGTGGCGGCGCACCCCGTCCGCCGCGGTGCACGCGCGGTCGGTGCGCCACGCCGCCGTCTGCGCCCGTGCGGAGGCGGGAGCCAGGGCGGAGAGGGCGAGCACGGCGAGCGCAAGGACGAGCTTCGGTCGGGTCATCGGGCCTCGGGCGCCGCCAGGCGCCGGCAGAGTTCCTGGGGCCAGCGCGTCAGGGGGTTCGTGGGGTCGCGTACGGAGTCCCACACCACGCTGTCCACCCGTGCGGCGTCCACCACCGCGACACCCAGGAGCAGCGTGTCCGCCAGGTAGGCGAACCGCGGGCGGGCGCCGCAGCGGAGCCGCACGCGCGACGCCTGCGTCTGGTAGGTGTTTCCCTCGTGGTACTGGCCGTAGCGGAAGTCGTAGCGGACCAGCGCTTCCACCGAGTCGCCGTCGGCGCGCAGGGAGGTGGGGTCGTATGACGACACCGCCTGCGGCACGCGGGTCAGCTCCACCCACCCGGCCGGCGGCTGCGGCGGCGGGGGGTCGGCGGGGGGAGGGCCGCCATGGCCGTGGCCGCCGCCGTCGTCGCCGGAGCAGGCGGCCAGGAGCAGCACCACGAGAAGAAGGTTCCGGCGCATGGGGCCACCTCGCGCGAGGGGAACGGAAAGGGGGACCCGCAACCGCCACATGGTACGCGCGGAGGCGCGGAGAGGTCCACCCCCCGCCCACGCGCGCCGCTCAGGCCACGGCGGCGCCCGCGCCGGCTTCCGCGACGTCCACCGCGCGCAGGCGGAGGTGGACGGTCGTCCCCTCGCCGGCCACGGAGTCCACCGTCACGTCGCCGCCCCACGACTCGACGAGCCGGCGGACGATGGCCAGCCCCAGGCCCGTGCCGCTGGACTTCGTGGAGAACTGCGGCTCGAAGACGCGCGCCAGCGACTCCTCGGGAATCCCCTCACCCGTGTCGCTGACGTCCACGCGCACCCACTCGCCGCCGCCGGCCAGGCCCACGGCGATGCGGACCTCGCCCTGGTCGTGGAGCGCGGCGCGGGCGTTCTCCAGCAGGTTGATCAGCACCTCCTTCAGCTCGCCCGAGCGCGCCCACGCGGGCGGCAGCCCCGGCTCCAGCTCCGCCGCGTAGCGGATGCCGTCCTGGCCGCCGCGGTAGAGGGCGAGCGTCTCGTCCACGACGGCGGCCACGTCCACCGGGTCCGGCGCGGCGGACGCGTCCGCCGGCGTGCCGAAGCGGGCGAAGGCGCGCGCGATCTCGCCCAGGCGGTCGATCTCGCGCAGCACCGCCTCCACGTTGCGGTCCAGGATCGCGCCGAAGTCGGCGCGGCCGTCCTGGTGCGCGCGGCGGATGTGCTGCACCGACAGCTTGATGGGGGTGAGCGGGTTCTTGATCTCGTGCGCCACCTGGCGCGCCATCTCGCCCCACGCCAGCACCCGCGCCGAGCGGATCTCCGCCGTCACGTCCTCCAGCACCAGCACGGCCCCGCGCGCGCCGCCCTCCGCGGGCAGCCGCCGCAGGCGCAGCCGCACGACCTTCCCGTCCGTCTCGCGCTCCTCCGTCCCCTCGTCCGCCCCCGATCCCAGGAAGCGCCGCACCGTCTCCCCCACCGCCGCGCGCGTGGGCGCGTCCTCCGGAATGCGGTCGCCCACGGCCACCTCGGTCCCCAGGATGGCGCAGGCGCGGGGGTTGATGAGCTGCACCCGGCCGGCGGGGTCCAGCGCGATCACGCCCGTCCCCGCCTCGGCCACGATCGCCTCCGTGCGCCGCGTCTCCCGCACCAGCGCCGCGCGCGCGTCGCGCAGGCGCCGCACCATGCGGTTGAAGGCGCGGTACACGCCGCCGAACTCGTCCCGCCGCCCCGCCGGAAGGCGCACCGCCAGGTCGCCGCCGCCCACCTGCGCCGCCGCCCGGCTCAGCCCCTCGATCGGCCGGGAGAAGGCGCGGCCCACCAGCAGGGAGAGGACGACGGAGAGCGCCGCGCCCACCAGGCCGGCGAGCAAGACCAGCGTCGCCAGCTCCCGCCTCCGGCGCGCGATCTCGCCCACGGCGAGCGGCGTCGGCGCGGCCAGCACGTCCGTCTCCGCCACGCGGCGGTACGCCAGCAGGTAGTCGTGGCCCGCCAGACGGCGCTTCTCCTCCTGCACCTCCTCCTCCTCGCCCGAGGAGAGGTCCACGAACACGTCGCCCGGGAGCCACGTGGCGTAGAGGCCCAGGTCGATCACCTCCGGCGAGGACGCGTCCACCAGCACGCCCTGGTGGTAGAGGAGCAGGTCTGCCCCCACGTGCCGCCCCAGCTCGCCGATCGTGGCCCCCTGCACCTCGCTCGCCGCCTGGGTGAGCGCGCGCTCCGCGAGGGCCCCCGCCGTCCGCACCACCTCGCGGGAGAGCGCCCGGTACGTCGTGGCGCCGAACCCGGCCATGGGCAGCAGGAAGAACGCGAAGAGGGCCAGCGTCAGCCGGCCGCGGAACGTCCACAGCCACCCCCACTGCGCGGAGGCCAGGCCGAGCGGCTCGCCGCAGAGCGTCCGCGCCAGGGCCCACAGGCCACCCAGGAGGACGAGGAGGCCCACGACGGCCAGCAGGGCGCGCGCCGCCAGCATCGCCGCGGACGGCGCCCGCACCGAGAGGTGGGCGTGCATCGGCCCCGAGGGGAACGCCACCACCGCCTCGCTCCGCCACCCCTCGCCCGTGGGCACCCAGCGCATGGCGCCCACCGCGGCGGGAGCCACGCTGGCGGAGGGGACCAGGGAGAGCGACGCGCCCGCCTCGTCCTCCGCCCGCGCCCCCGCGGGGTCCAGCAGCCGCGCCAGCGCCGTGGATCCGCCCAGGTGGCGGCGGGGGGGGACCGCGACCGAGACCGTCCGCCCACCGGGGAGGGGAACGACCAGCAGGTAGTGCAGCGCGTCGAGCTGCGTGTACCGCTCCACCACCGGCTCCTCGGCCGCGCGGGCGGAGGCGAGCATCGCCGGCACCATCTCCGGGGGCACCTGCGTGTCGCTCAGCCGCAGCTCCGCCGAGGGCCGGTCGCCCTCCCACAGGCTCACCCGCGCCTCGTAC
The DNA here is from genome assembly GCA_030146875.1 of Longimicrobiaceae bacterium. Lineage (GTDB taxonomy): Bacteria > Gemmatimonadota > Gemmatimonadetes > Longimicrobiales > Longimicrobiaceae > JASLAX01. The sequence continues at coordinate 72,944 of JASLAX010000007.1, read as the reverse complement.
CCCTCCCGCGCCAGCCCCCCCTCCACCCAGCTCTGGTAGAGGAGCGAGACGCCCTCGCGCCCCTCCGCCGCGTAGAACAGGACTTTCTCCGCGAACTGCCGCAGCAGGAAGTCCAGGAACGGGTCCGCCCGCGTCCCCAGGTTCGCCAGCTCCCGCTCCGCCTCGCGCAGCCGGGCGTCCTGGTGCATCACCCACAGGTGCGGCAGGGCGAGCGAGGCGGAGATCCACCCCACCACCACCCACGGCAGCAGCGCCCCGCGCCCCACCTGCGCGCGGGAGAGCACGGCCGCCGCCAGCCCGAAGGGGATCGCCCAGAGCGCCGGGACCCAGACGGGGATCGCCCGCCCCGGCTGCCACCAGAGGACCAGGGCCGCGGCGAGTGCCGCCGCCAGCGTCAGCGCGATGGGAAGGAGGGCGGCGCGCAGGCGCTCCGCCCCCGCGTCCTCGCCCAGCAGCGCCATCAGCGGCAGCGCGGCCAGCAGGGTGAGGGCGGCGACCAGGAGCAGGCCGCCGGCGGGGTGGCGGGCGAGCAGGGCGTCCGAGACCGAGGCGCGGACCAGCGCCACGGCGCCCGCCAGCAGCGCCGCGGCGCCCACCGTCCGCAGCACCAGCGGAACGCGCGAGGCCGTCCCCCCGGCGCCAGTGCGCGAGAGGAGCCAGACCGCGGCCCCCGCCAGGACGAAGAGGAGCTGCCCCAGCGTCACATCCCCGGGCGCGGGAAGGACGAAGGCCAGGGGGGAGAACGCCTCCTTCCCGCCGACCAGGGCGGCGGTGGGAAGGGCGAGCAGCGAGGCGGTGAGGATGCCGACGGGGATCCCGGGGGGCCCGGCGCGGCAGCGGAACCAGGCGATGCAGAGGAGGAGAGCCGCCACCGCCAGCCCGGCGCCGGCCGCCATCCGGCCCTGCGACTCCACCCGGGCGCGCCACCCCTCCTGCGTGAGCGTGGAGAAGACCACGCTCATGATGGAGCTCCCCGCCTTCCAGTCCCACACCCGGGGGCCCTGCGCCCGGTCCGGCGTGGTGAAGCGCGGGGTGATCCCGTGCCGCTCCGAGAAGCGGGCCACGAAGGGCACGTCTCCCTCCGCCCCGGCCACGTGCGCGTCCAGCAGCACCGCCGCGACCGCCGTCCGCCCTCGCGGCAGCGGGGAGGTGAAGTAGAGGTACCCGAAGAGGGGACCGGACGAGAACGAGTACTGGAGCGCGCCGGTGCGCACCGACTCGGGCACGTCGCCGCGGTGCTCTCCCGCCCAGGCCAGGGGGGTCCCGTCCTCCTCGTAGACGGCCAGCGCGCCCATCCCGGAAGCGCGGCGCACCTCCTCCAGCCGCGCGAACAGGGCCGGCGTCGGCCGGGCCGCGCGGGCGGCGGCGCGTCCCGCCCCCGCCACCGCGCTGTCGCCCCGCGTGACCAGCTCGTCCAGCCAGGCGCGCAGGTCCGCGGCGGCGCGCGTCTCCAGCCCGGCGCGCACCGAGGACCAGTCTCGGGCCACCTCCCCCAGGCGGATCTGCGCGAAGGCACCTATACTCAGGGTCGCGGCGAAGGCGAGCCCCACCGCCGTGCGCCAGCTCCGCCCCACCCCGCGCGCCAGGAGGAGCCACAGCGCCACCCCCGCCGCCGCCGCCGCCAGCCACCCCGGGGTGAGCCGGTGGATCCACACCGCCGCGAACGGAACCGCCGCCCACGCCCCCGCCCAGCCCAGCGCCTCGCGCACGGGATGGGGAGGGTGGCCCGACGGTTGCGACGCCTCACCGGACTCGATCCGTTCCACACGCCTCCACGAGATGACGAGCGCGCCACGCTCCTACGCCCTGACCGACCTGCCCTGGACCGAGGTCGCCGCCTACCTGGAGCGCGACCGGCGCCTGATCGTGCCGGTGGGCGCCTGCGACCAGCACGGGCCGCACCTTCCCCTGGGCGCCACCACCTGCGTGGCCGAGGCGCTGGCCGCCGCGCTGTCGCGCGAGTTCGGCGTGCTGCGCGCGCCCACCTTCTCCTATGGCGTCAACGTCCCCGGCGAGCGCGACTACGCGGGGAGCGCCACCCTGCGCGCCAAGACCCTGCACCGCTCGCTGAACGAGATCCTGGCGTCGTGGGCGGCGCAGGGCTTCCGCGAGTTCATCGCGCTCACCGCCGAGCTGCACGACCCGCACGCCGAGGCCATCGCCACCGTCTCCGCGCCGGGCGCCCGCGTGCGCGTGGTGGAGGCGCTGGGGGTGGACCTGTCGTCGTTCGTGGAGGGGGGAGAGGGGCCGCAGCACGGGGGCGAGGTGCTGACCTCGCTCCTCCTGCACCTGCGCCCCGACCTGGTCCGGATGGACGAGGCCCGCGACTGGCACCTGGACCCCGCGACCCTGCGCCGCTTCGTGCGCGGCCGGCTGCGCAAGCTCCCCGACGGCTGCCGCGGCTCCATCGGCCGCCCCACGCTGGCCACCGCCGAGAAGGGGCGCCGCATCTACGAACATATCCTGGACCGGGTGCGGCAGAAAGTCTTCATCGCCCCCGTGGAGGACCCCGAGGCGCACTGAGCGCCGGACCCCCGCCCGGCCGGAGGGGTATCCCTCAGTACGGGGCGCGCCAGCGCTCCGCCAACCGCAGAGAGAGACAGGATGAGAGCGTACGACGTCCGACCCCTCCGCGCCGCGCTGGCCGCGGCGCTCCTGGCCGCCCCGGCCGCGCTGTCGGCGCAGGCCGGCGCCTCCGACGCGGGGACCTTCCGGGTCTTCGTCGAGGGGCGTGCGGTGGGCACCGAGGAGTTCACCATCCGGCAGTCGGGGAGCGGCTCCGCCGCCGAGGTCAACGCCTCCGGCCGCGTGAGCCTGCGCCTGCCCACCGGCACGCTCGAGCTCGCCCCGCGGCTGCGGGCCACCGGCCTGCAGTTCGACCCCGTGGCGTACCAGGTCGACATCGGCGGCGACTCGCCGCGCAAGATCGTGGGCACCCTGGGGAGCGGCCGCTTCAGCGCGAAGATCGTCTCCGCCGGCGGCGAGGAGCTCCGCGAGTACGTGGCGTCCTCGGGGGCACTGGTGCTCGACGAGGGAATTGCCCATCATTACTACTTCATCGCGCGCCGCGGGCCCGGGCGCGTTCCCGTGCTGATCCCCCGCGAGAACCGCCAGGCCGTCGCCACCGTCACCTCCCGGGGCGAGGAGCGGGTGACGATCGAAGGCGCCGCCGTCCCGCTCTTCCACCTGGTGGTGGTGATGGCCGGGCGGGGCGAGCAGCACGTGTGGGTCGACGCGCTGGGACGAGTGCTGAAGGTGGAGATCCCCGACCGCGGCTACATGGCCGTGCGCACCGAGGTTCCTCGCTGACCTTCCGGCCGGGCCGGGGCACCCGCCCCGGCCCGGCGCCCCTTTCCCGGCCCAATCGGGCACGGGGCACGGGTTTACACCTTTCCCGCCAGTAGTTATCTTTCCGTCTTACCTCCCCGGGAACCCGCTTCCCACCCCCCGTGCTCTCACGCCCAGAGTCGAACCATGACCCTGACCACCATCCCTTTCGAGGCGGAGGCCGCCACGGCTCCCGCGCCCCCCAGCCCGCTGCTTCGCCGCATCGCCAACGTCTTCGTGGCGCCGGGGGAGCTGGCGCGCGACCTGGACCGCGAGGACGCGCCCTGGGGTGGACCGCTGATGATCGGCATCGTGCTGACCGTCGCCGTCACGGTGCTGTTCAACCTGCTCACGCCGCTGGACACCATGCTCGACCTGATGCGGGCGACCTTCATCGAGAAGGGCCAGGCCGTGCCGCCGGACGAGATGCTGACCAAGATGGCGAAGATGAACACGGTCATGGCCCCCATCGGCGCGGTGATCCTGCAGCCCATCATGATGCTGCTGATGGCGGGGGTGATGACGCTGGTGTTCAGCGTCCTGATGGGCGGCAACGCCAAGTTCCGCCAGTACCTGGCCATCACCACCCACGCCTTCCTGGTGGCCACGCTCGGGGCCCTGCTCGTCCTTCCCCTCATGCTGGTGAAGAAGGCGCCGGTCTCGCTCTCGCTGGCGCTGCTGGCGCCCAACCTGGACCACTCGGGCTTTCCGTACGCCCTGCTGAAGGGCTTCGACGTCTTCTCCATCTGGATGCTCATCGTGGTGGCCATCTGCATCGCGTACGCGAACCGGCGCAAGTCGTGGATCCCCACGTTCGCCATCGCGATGACGCTGTACCTGGCGTTCGCGGTCGGTGTCCCGCTCGCCATGAGCGCCGCCCTCGGCGGCTGAAACTTCCCCGGGGGCGGGCGCGTACTGCGGGAGGACCGCAGACGTACGCCGCCCCCGTCCGCACTAGCAGCACAACCCAGACGCAACCAATGATCTCCTCTACCTGGCGAACCGGCGCCGCGCTCCTGGCCGCCGTGCTCGCGCCCGTTGCGCTCGCCGCGCAGACGACCGTCCCCCCCGTGCTGAACCTGGGCGACGCCGTCGCGATCGCGCGCGAGAACAACCCCGACCTGCTCTCCCAGCAGAACGACCGCCGGGTGGCGCGCGGCGCCACCCGCCAGGCACGAGCCGACTTCATCCCCTCGGCCGCGGCCACCACCCAGTTCGGCTACACCGCCGCCGGCGAGCAGCGCTACGGCGCGCAGGTGTTCGGCGAGAAGCCGCCCTACTACTCCTCGCTCTACCAGCTCGGGCTGTCGTACGACCTGAGCGGCGCCAAGCTCCTCCGGCCCAGCGTGGCGCGGGCGAACGAGCGCGCCACGCACCAGCGCGTGCTGGGGCAGGAGGCCGCCCTGGTCGCCACGGTGGTGCAGGGGTACCTGTCGGTGCTGCAGGCGCAGGAGAAGGTGGCGCAGGCCGAGCGCGAGGTGGCCCGCACCGCGGAGCACCAGCGCCTGGCCCAGGCCCGCCTGGACGTGGGCGCCGGCACGCCGCTGGACCTGCGCCGCGCCGAGGTGCAGAAGGGGCAGGCCGACGTGGGCCTGGTCCAGGCCCAGAACGCCGTGGCCATCCAGCGCGTGCGCCTGGGGCAGTCGATGGGCGTGATGCTCCCCGCGGGGACGCAGCTCAGCTCCTCGTTCCAGCTCTTCGAGCCCCGCTGGACGGTGGATGGCCTGGTGGAGATCGCCCGCCGCAACAACCCCGGCGTGCTGGCCGCGCGCGCCGGCGCCGCCGCCGCCCGCACGCAGGTGCGCGCCGCCCGCTCGCAGTACCTGCCCAGCGTCAGCGCGTCGGTGGGGCTGCAGGGCACCGTGTACAGCGCCGGCAACCTGGACCCGCTCTACCAGTCGGGGCTGGCGCAGACCGGGCAGGTCTACAACTCCTGCCTCACGGGCAACATCCTGGCGCGCCTGGCCGGCATGGCCGAGCAGAACTGCGCCCCGTACAACATCAGCAGCCCGGCGGTGGTGGACTCGGTGCGGCGCGAGGTGCGCGGCGCCAACCCCAGCTTCCCCTTCGGCTTCGCCCGGCAGCCCCTCACGGCCTCGCTGACCTTCTCGCTCCCTCTCTTCAACGGCCTGCAGCGCGAGCGCCAGATCGAGGAGGCCCGGGTCGCGGCCGAGGACGCCCAGCTCCAGGTGCGCTCGCAGGAGCTGAAGGTCACGGCCGACATCGCCGAGGCCACGCTGAACCTCCAGACCGCGTACCGCACGGCGCAGCTCCAGGAGCAGGTGCGGCAGAAGGCCGCCGAGGAGCTGCGGCTGGCCCAGGAGCGCTTCCGCTTCGGCGCCGCCTCGTCGGTGGACGTGACCGACGCGCAGGCCTCGCTGGCCGAGGCCGAGCGCGCCCAGATCGACGCCGTCTACAACTACCACAAGTCCCTGGCCGCGCTCGAGTCGCTGGTCGGACAGTCGCTTCGCTGACGGCGCCCCCGGAGATTTGATCATGTCGAAGAAGAAGATCCTGATCGGCACCGGCGTGGCCGTGGCCGTGCTGGGCCTGGGCGCGCTGGCCATGGCGGCCGACACCGAGAAGGGCGCCCCCGTGCGCACCGAGGTGGTCGCCCGCCGCGACCTGGTGTCCATCGTGACGGCCAGCGGGAAGATCGAGCCCAAGCGGAAGGTAGACATCTCGGCCGACATCTCGGGGCGGGTGACCCAGGTGGCGGTGGAGGAGGGCCAGTGGGTGAACCGCGGCGACCTGCTGCTGCGCATCGACCCCACGGCGTACCAGGCAATGGTGCGGAAGGCCGAGGCCAGCGTGGCCCAGGCCCAGGCGCAGGCCTCCCTCGCCCGCGCCAACCTGCTCAAGGCCCGCAGCGAGGCGCGCCGGGCCGAGCAGATGGCCCAGGGGCGCGACCTGATCTCCGCGCAGGACCTGGAGCAGGCCCGCACCGCCGTGCAGGTGCAGGAGGCCCAGTTCGAGGCCGCCCAGCACCAGGTGGCCCAGATGCGCGCCGGGCTGACCGAGTCGCGCAACCAGGCATCCAAGACCACGATCTCGGCGCCCATGAGCGGCCGCGTCACCCGCCTCAACATCGAGGAGGGCGAGACCGCCATCGTGGGCACCATGAACAACCCCGGGTCGCTCCTGCTCACCATCGCCGACCTGTCGGTGATGGAGGCCACGGTGAAGGTCGACGAGACCGACGTGCCGCGCATCACCTTCGGCGACAGCGCCGTGGTGCGCATCGACGCGTTCCCGAACCAGACCTTCACCGGCAAGGTCACGCGCATCGCCAACTCGTCGCTCCAGGGCACGGGGGTGCAGGCGCCGACGTCGGACCAGCAGTCCGTGGACTTCGAGGTGGTGATCACGCTGGACAACCCGCCCGCGGAGCTTCGCCCCGACCTGTCGGCCACCGCCGACATCGTGACCGAGGCCAAGACGGGCGCGCTCTCCATCCCCATCATCGCCCTGGTGGCGCGCGACCGCGACGGCAAGAAGTTCAAGGCCGCCACCGACCAGGACGGCGGCAACGCCGCCGACGCGGAGAAGGACGCGAAGACCCGCCGCGAGAAGGAGGAGGTCGAGGGCGTGTTCGTGGTGGGCGCCGACAAGAAGGTGCGCTTCGTCCCCGTGCAGATCGGGATCGCGGGCGACCGCTACTTCGAGGTGGCCAACGGCCTGAAGGGCGGCGAGGTGGTGGTCTCCGGGACCTACCAGGCCATCCGCGAGCTGGAGACGGGGATGCTGGTGAAGCAGGAGACCCCCGCGGCCGCCGGCAAGAAGGACGCGGCCGGCGACGCCAAGGAGAAGAAATGAGCACGCCCGGCGAGGCCCCGATCATCGAGACGCACGGGCTGCAGAAGCAGTACGTGATGGGCTCGGAGACGGTCCGCGCCCTGCGCGGGGTGGACCTGGTGATCCACCGCAACGAGTACGTGGCCATCATGGGCCCGTCGGGCTCGGGCAAGTCGACGTTCATGAACCTGATCGGCTGCCTGGACACCCCCAGCGCGGGCGAGTACGTGCTGAACGGCAAGCGCGTGGCGGGGATGGACGACGACGAGCTGGCCCGCATCCGCAACCGCGAGATCGGCTTCGTCTTCCAGACCTTCAACCTGCTGCCGCGCTCCACCGCGCTCGAGAATGTGGAGCTGCCGCTGGTGTACGCCGGCGCCGGCCGCGCCGAGCGCCGCGAGCGGGCCATGGAGGCCCTGCGCGCCGTGGAGCTGGCCGACCGCATGGACCACCGCCCCAACGAGCTGTCGGGCGGCCAGCGGCAGCGCGTGGCCATCGCCCGCGCGCTGGTGACCAAGCCCTCCATCATCCTGGCGGACGAGCCCACGGGGAACCTGGACTCGCGGACGTCGGAGGAGATCATGACCCTGTTCGCCCGGCTGCACGCCGAGGGGCAGACGGTGATCATGGTCACCCACGAGCCCGACATCGCGGCCCACGCCGAGCGCGTGGTCACGCTGCGCGACGGCGTGGTGGAGTCGGACCGGCGCCAGGTGCCCACCCTGGCCGGGGCGGGCCAGGGCCTCGACCGGGCGCTCGCCGAGGCCTGACGGATGAACCTTCGCGAAGCGGTGCGCATCGCGCTGGCGATGATCCGCGCGAACAAGCTGCGGGCCTTCTTCACCGTGCTCGGCACCGTAGTGGGCGTCACCTTCCTGATCGCGGTCATCACCATGATCGAGGGGATGAACGCCTACATGGAGGAGGAGTTCGCGGGGAAGATCTTCGGGTACAACACCGTCACCGTCCGCCGCATCCCCAGCATGGGCGGGGGTCCGGGGAGCGAGGAGACGTGGCGGGAGTGGCAGCGCCGCCCGCGCATCACCATCGACGACGCGCAGTACATCGCCGACCGCATGGAGACGCCGGGGGTGCTGGCCTACTCGTCCGACCAGAACGCCAAGATCAGCGACGGGCGCGGGCACGAGGTGAACGGTGTGAACGTCACCGGGGCCTCGGCCTCGTTCTTCTCCATCCGCGACCTGAAGGTGGAGGAGGGGCGCCCGTTCTCGGAGAACGAGGCCCAGCGGGGGGTGCCCGTGGTGGTGCTGGGACGCGACGTGGTGGACAAGCTCTTCGAGGGGTCGAGCCCCCTGGGGAGGGAGGTCCGCATCCACAACTTCCCGTACCGGGTGATCGGGATCCTGGAGCGGCAGGGCACGCTCTTCGGCTTCTCGATGGACAAGGTCGCCATCGCGCCCATCCGCGCGCCCCTGAACGGCGCGCTCAACATGTACAACGTCGCCGAGGACGTGTCGTTCAAGGTGCAGGACGGGGCGCTGCTCCCCGACGCCATGAGCGAGATCGAGGGGCTGATGCGGTCGCGCCGCCACCTGCGCCCCGGCGAGGAGAGCGACTTCGCGGTCGAGACCGCCGAGGCCGCGCTCGGGTTCTGGCAGAAGATCTCGTCGTTCATGCTCACGGTGCTGCCGGGGCTCGTCGGCATCTCCCTGGTGGTGGGCGCCGTGGTGATCATGAACATCATGCTGGTGTCGGTGTCGGAGCGCACGCGCGAGATCGGGGTGCGAAAGTCCCTGGGCGCGCGCCGCCGCGACATCCTGCTGCAGTTCCTGATCGAGGCGGGCACGCTCTCGGGCGTGGGCGGTGTGCTGGGGATCGGGCTGGGCGCGGGGCTGGCCATGCTGATCGCCGCCGTGTCGCCCATGCCGGCCCGCGTGGCCCCGTACTCGATCGGGCTGGCGATCGGGCTGGGGATCGGGGTGGGGCTGCTCGCCGGGGTGTACCCGGCGTACCGGGCCTCGCGCCTGGACCCCATCGTCGCCCTGCGGAAGGAGTAGCCGATGAACATCACCGCCGCCCGCGAGGGCGTGATGATCGCGCTGGACGCGCTGCGCTCCAACAAGGTGCGCGCGTTCCTGACGATCCTGGGGATCGTGATCGGCGTGATCACCGTGGTGACCATGGCCGCGGCCATCGGCGGCTTCCGGTCGTCGGTGATGGAGATGTTCTCGGCCATCGGCCCGAACAACTTCATCGTGGACCGCTTCGACAACACGCAGCTCCAGATGTCGGACGGCTCCGACAGGCCGCCCTGGGAGGGGAAGCCGCCCCTCACGTTCCAGGAGGCGGCGCTGATCTCCAACCTGCCCAGCGTCAAGACGGTGGCCGTGGCGGTGAACGCCGGCGGCACCATGCGCGCCGGGTCCAAGTCCGTGTCCGGCGTGCAGATCATGGGGCGTTCCGCCGAGTGGACGGACTACTCGCTCGGCGACTTCCAGCAGGGCCGCAACTTCCTGCCGGCCGACGACGCGCGCTCGGCGGGGGTGGTCGTGCTCTCCTACGACCTGGCGGACCAGCTCTTCCCGAGCGGCTCGGCCGTGGGGAAGATGGTGCGCGTGGGGCAGGAGCAGTTCGAGGTGGTCGGCGTCTACAAGATGAAGGAGAACGTCTTCAGCGCCGCGCAGACCAACTGGGCCGTGGTGCCCCCCACCACCGCGATCAAGCGGGTGGGAGCCAACCCGGACTGGATGGCGCTGCTGGTGGTCCCCGAGGACGGGGTGGCCCAGCAGAAGGCGATCGACGACGTGACGGTGACGCTGCGGGCGTCGCGCGGGCTGCGGCCGGGCGAGCAGGAGAACTTCGCCGTGGTGAAGCAGCAGGCGATGGCGGACATGTTCAACAAGCTCACCGGCGTGTTCTTCATCGTGCTCACCATCCTGTCTTCCATCGGGCTGCTGGTGGGCGGGGTGGGCGTGGTGGGGATCATGATGATCTCGGTGACCGAGCGGACGCGCGAGATCGGCGTGCGCAAGGCGCTGGGCGCCACCCGCCGCGAGATCCTCTGGCAGTTCCTGGTGGAGTCGATGACCGTTACGGTGATCGGCGGCGCCATCGGCCTGGCCATCGCCACCTTCCTGAGCTGGCTCGTCAAGCAGTACACGCCCATCCCCGCCGCCGTCCCGCTCTGGGCGGTCGTGGCGTCGCTGATGATGGCCGCCATCGGCGGCATCGCGTTCGGCCTGTACCCGGCCAACAAGGCGGCCCGGCTCGACCCGGTGGAGGCCCTGCGCTACGAGTAGCGGCCTCGGCCGGACCGACGGAGAGAGGCGGCGCGATCCCCCGGGTCGCGCCGCCTCTTCGTTCTCGGCTCCGGCGTTCCGCGGGCTTGCGTCTCGTGCCGATGGGAGGAGGGGGGGACGCGGAGTTCGGGGTGTACACGGAGTGCGCGGAGGAGAACGGGACGTCGTTGCCGCGTACACGAGCCGACTTGCGATGCCCACCCTTTGCCGCCGGAGGGCGACGCACCCGTGCCGCCGGGTTGCGGCGGGGGGCGCGAGGAGGTAGCGTCCCCGCGGCGCCGGGCCCGGCGCGGACCCCTTCCGACCCACGCGCACGCCCTTGACCGAGACGACGAACGAACTGGCCCCGCCGGTGGACCTGCTGGCCATCGCCGCGCACCGCGACGACGTGGAGCTCACCTGCGGGGGCACGCTGGCGCGCGCGGCCGCGCAGGGGCACCGCGTGGGGATCCTGGACCTCACGGCGGGAGAGCGCGGGACGGACGGCAGCGCGGCCCTGCGCGGGGACGAGGCCGAGGCGGCGGCGCGGGTGCTGGGGGTGACGGCGCGGCGCAACGCCGGGCTTCCCGACGCGGGGGTGGAGAACACGCCGGAGACGCGGGCGAGGGTGGCGGGGCTCATCCGCGCCTTCCGGCCGCGCGTGGTGATCCTTCCCTACATCAACGGCCGCCACCCCGACCACCGCGTGGGCTCGCAGCTCGCCTACGACGCGTGCTTCCTGGCCGGCCTGGCGAAGCTCGACGCTCCCGGCGCCCCGCACCGGCCGCACAAGATCCTCTACACGCTCACCTACCGCGAAGACCCGGTGAAGCCGAGCTTCGTGGTGGACGTGACGGAGTTCATGGAGCGTAAGATGGAGGCGGTGCGCTGCTACTCGTCGCAGTTCGACGGCAAGACGTGGGGAGGCGAGGTCTTCCCCGGCGGCGACCGCCCCCTGTACGACCAGGTGCGGATGCACGCCGCCCGCTACGGGTCGCTGATCCGGACGGAGTACGGGGAGCCGTTCTACGTGGCGGAGACGATGGAGGTGGAGGACGTGGTGCGCCTCTCGGTGCGGAGCATCTGAGGAGGGCGAAGCCTGGCGGGGAAGCCGAGTCCGCCCCGCGGACTTTCCTCGTGGTTCCAGACGGCGAATTCTGGCGGCGGCTTGCCGCCGCATGCGTACGGCGGATCCGTCGGGTCCCGCAAGCGTCCGCCGACCGGCCGCACCCCCCTCCCCCGTCCCCTCCCCCACAAGGGGAGAGGGGTGACTGGCCTTCGGGCGACGACGGGACGCCGCGGACGAAAGGCGCACGCGGGCGCACGGGTGGGATGCCGCGGACGGGGGAGTCCGCGCAGGCGGACTTCGTGCCGTTCCCAGCCGCGAAGTCGTTCGCAGGCTGAGCCGCGGCCTCCGGACGCCCGCTACGCCGCGCATCCTGGCGGTGGATCCGTGCTCGCGTCCGTTTCTCCGCACCTGCTGGCGGTGGATCGGCGCCCGCGCGATGCGGAGCGGCCGGAGATACGTCGACGTTCTCGGACGTCCCCGCGGCGGCCCTGCGGATGTCCGCTACGTCGTCTCCGCCTGCTCGCAGTGCACCTCGATCATCAGGCGCTTCCAGCTCGGCGTGTCGGCTCCGCCGACCTTCAGGACGTGGGCGGTCGCGCGGCCTCCGCGGTGCAGCCAGGGGGCGAGCCAGAGGTTGATCTCCGGCGGCAGGTGCCCGATGGGGTCGCCGCCCATCACGTGAACCCAGACCGCGGGGTCCTCCTCCATGGGGGGATCGGGGATCAGGACCAGGGCCTCGCCCTCGTTCAGCGCGCTGACGCGCTCGGCGCGGTCCCCGAACACGGTGCCGTGCACGGTGGACTGGAACGTCGCCGGCAGGCCTTCGGGAAGGGGCGGGATCATGGGATGCCGGGGACTGGGAGGTGCGGAGCCATGCGGCGCAATGTAGCGGGCCCCGCCCGCCCCCTCAACCGGCGCGCGGAAACATAATCCTCGCTGCCGTTTATCAATCCCGCCGCCCGCGCCCCGAGGAGAGGATGCAGCCCGTCTACCTGGATTACGCCGCCACGGCACCGCTGCGCCCCCAGGCGCGCGACGCCATGCTGCGCGTGCTGGACGGGCCCTTCGGGAACCCCTCCTCCCTGCACCGCTGGGGGCGCGAGGCGCGCGCGGCGCTGGAGGACGCGCGCGCCCGGCTGGCCGCCGTCCTGGGCGCGGAGCCGGGGGAGGTCGTCTTCACCCGCGGCGGCACGGAGGCGGACAACATCGCCGTCCTGGGCCGCGCCTGGGCGGCGCCTGGAACGCCGGTCGCCTGCTCGGCCGTGGAGCACCGCGCGGTGCTGGAGGCCGCCCGCGCGGCGGAGGCCGAGGGCTCGCCGCTCCGCGTCCTGCCGGTGGACGGCGACGCCCGCCTGGACCTCTCCGCCCTTCCGGCCGCGCTCGCGGAGCGCCCGTGCGTGGTCTCGGTGCAGTGGGCGAACAACGAGACGGGGACGGTGCAGCCCCTCGGGGAGGTGGCGGAGGCGTGCCGCGCCGCGGGCGTCGTCCTCCACACCGACGCGGTGCAGGCGCTGGGAAAGCTGGCCGTTCGCGTGGACGCCCTCGGGATCGACCTCCTCGCGCTCAGCGCGCACAAGATCGGCGGCCCCCGCGGCGGGGGCGCGCTCTTCGTTCGGCGCGGGATCGAGCTGGCGCCCCTCCTCCACGGCGGCGGCCAGGAGCGGGGGATCCGCCCGGGTACGGAGGACGTCGCCGCCGCCGTGGGCCTGGCGGCTGCGGCGGAGGCGGCGGAGAGCGAGCGGGAGGCGGAGATGCGGCGGGTCGGCGGGCTGCGGGACGCGTTGGAGGCCGCCCTGGTCTCCGCGGTGCCGGGGCTGACGGTGAACGCGGCCGGCGCGGAGCGGCTGCCCACGCACCTGAGCGTGCTGGTGCCGGGCGCGGAGGGTGGCCTGCTGCTGGCCGCGCTGGACGTGGAGGGGATCGGCGTCTCGGCGGGGTCGGCGTGCTCCAGCGGGTCGCTTGCGCGCTCCCACGTGCTGGCGGCGATGGGCGTGGCGGAGGACGCGGGCCCCGCGCTCCGCTTCTCACTGGGCCGGGAGACGACGGCGGAAGAGGTGGAGAGGGCGGCGCGCGTCGTTCCCGCGGTGGTGGAGCGGGTGCGGGCGCTGGCGGCGGCGTGAGCGCGAACGAGCGAAAGGCAGAGATGGAGAAGCGCACGGTCCTGGTCGCCATGTCGGGCGGCGTGGACTCGTCGGTGGCGGCGGCGCTCCTGGTGGAGCAGGGGCACACCGTCATCGGCGTGACGATGAAGACGTTCTGCTACTCGGAGACCCGGGGGCACGGAAAGACGTGCTGCGGGCTCGACGGGATCATGGACGCGCGCCGCGTGGCGGACCGCCTGGGCATCGCCCACTACGTGTTCGACGTGGAGCGCGAGTTCACGCGCGACGTGATCGACGACTTCGTCTCGGAGTACGCGGCCGGGCGTACTCCGAACCCCTGCGTGCGCTGCAACGGCAACACCAAGTTCCGCGATCTCCTCCGCCGCGGCGCCCTGCTGGGCTGCGACGCCATCGCCACCGGGCACTACGCGCGCATGGGGACCGACGGGGAGGGCCGTCCCCTCCTCCTGCGCGCCATCGACGCCCGGAAGGACCAGTCCTACTTCCTCTGGGCGCTCCCCCCGGAGATCCTGCCCCAGCTCGTCTTCCCGCTGGGCGGCCTCACCAAGCCCGAGGTGCGCGAGATGGCGCGGCAGCGCGGGCTGGAGACGGCGGAGAAGCCGGAGAGCATGGAGATCTGCTTCGTTCCCAGCGGCGACTACGTGGACGTGCTGGAGGCGCGCCTGGGCACCGACCACGCCGCCCTCTCCCCCGGCCGCCTGGTGACGGCCCGCGGCGAGGTCGTGGGCGAGCACGACGGCTACGCGCGCTACACCGTGGGCCAGCGCCGCGGGCTGGGCGGGGGCCGCGGGCTCCCCCTCTACGTCATCGGGACGCGCCCCGACACGCGCGAGGTTGTGGTCGGGGGAGAGGACGAGCTGCGGCGGTCGGACGTCGCCATCGGCGAGGTGAGCTGGCTGGGCGTGGCGCCGCTCGCCGGCGAGCGGGTGGAGGTGCAGATGCGGCACCGCGCCCCCGCCGTGTCCGCGCGCGTGGAGGCGGTGGAGGACGGCGTCGTGCGCCTGGCCCTGGACGAGGCGCAGCGCGCCGTCACCCCCGGGCAGTCCGCCGTCCTCTTCCGCGGCGAGGTCGTGCTGGGCGGGGGCAGGATCGCCGTCTAGATCCGTCGGGCGAGGGTGGGAGACGGAGGAGGGCGCGGCCGGCGGGGCCGCGCCCTCCTTCGCGTTCCACCGGGTTCCGCGCTTCCGTTCCCGGAGTGGACGGCGCCTCCGCGCCGCGCCGGCCGCGCGACCTCCCCCCGCGGGGCCTCCCCACGCCCCCGGAGGTGAAGGATGCCCGACGGCCAGACGGTCGCCCAGTTCGCGCGCGGCAAGGTCGGCAGGATGACGTGGCTCGACGGGAACGCCGCGCTGAGCACCGGCGACCACATGGAGCTGCTGAAGAAGGACCCGGTCGCGTACGCCACCATCGGCGACGACGCCGCCATGAACTGCTGGGAGGCGGTCTTCACGCTCGGCTACTGCGCGAGCGCCGGCGACTCCAATGCGAAGGCCGGCGCCAGGACGCGCATCGTCGAGTCGGACTTCTTCGAGCTGGACTACGCCGGCGTGCTCCGGGAGCTGCTCGGCTTCGCCGGGGCGCCCGCGCTGAACGACGACGCCGCGCCCGGCGACGTGATCTTCTTCTACGGCATGTCGCACGTCGGGCTGTCGCTGGGCGGGAACGACGTGGTGTCGCTGTGGGACACGCCCAACGCCGACACGCGCCTGCAGGCGACCACCATCGCCGCGCTGGACCAGGCCATGAAGCGGCACGTGCTCACCTACATCTCCGCCCTCAAGCAGGGGCTGAACGACGCCGGCCACGAGCGGGCGCAGGAGATCGGCGACGCGCTCGACGACCTGCGGGAACGCGAGGAGGACCACGAGGGGAGCGTGAGCGTGGCCGACGTGGACGCGCAGGTGCTCGACCATTTCCACCTGCGCGGCCAGCCCGGCTTCTGCATCCAGCGGCGCGCGAACCCCTTCGCCGCCTACTGAGCCGCCTCGGAAGGCGAGAAAAAGACGGCGGCGGGGATCGCTCCCCGCCGCCGTCCCGTCGTCTTCGGACCCCCGTCCGTCAGCCCAGCTCCCTGGACCCCCGGAGCAGGTCGCGCAGCTCCTCCTCGGAGAGGGCGTAGACCGTTCCCTCGGCGTCGGCCTCGTCGCCGCCGCGGGGGACGAAGCGGGGGCGCACCTTCTCGTCCGAGAGGCAGTGGAAGACGATCTTCGGCTCCGTCGGCAGCCCGAAGCGTCCGCCGGAGGCATAGACCTCCCAGCTCAGGAGGTTCTCGTCCACGAAGGTCCGGCTCATCCTCTCCCCTCCCCTGTCGTCGTCTTCAGTGCCTGAGCTCCGCCGCGTCGGCGAACTCGCGGAAGAGCTTCTCCTCGCGCTCGTCCAGCTCCTCCGGAACGGTCACTTGGACACGCACGAACTGGTCCCCGCGCCGCCCCGCCTTCTCCACCCCGTAGCCCTTGATGCGGAATCGGGTGCCCGCCTGCGTGCCCGGGGGGATGCGCAGGACCACCCGGGTCCCGTCCACCGTGCGCACGCGGATCTTGGAGCCCAGCACCGCCTGCGCCAGGTTCACGGGCACGGTGCAGACCAGGTCCAGCCCCTCGCGCGAGAAGAAGTGGTCCGGCTGCACCTTCACCGTCAGCATCAGGTCCCCGGGCGGGCCGCCGGAGGCGCCGCGCTCGCCCTGGCCGGGAAGGCGGATGGTGCTGCCGTTGTCCACGCCGGCGGGGACGGTCACGTCCACCCGCTTCTGCCGCCGGAGCTGGCCCTGGCCGTTGCACGCCGCGCACGGGTCGGTGGGCACCCTGCCCTTGCCGTAGCACGCCGGGCAGGGCCGGGTGACGCCGAAGCTCCCCTGCCCGAAGGTGATGGTGCCGCGGCCCTTGCACTCGGGGCAGGTGACGATGCTGGTCGCCGGCTTGGCGCCGCTCCCGGCGCAGGTGCCGCAGTCCTCCGTCACCGGCAGCACGAGCGGGACCTTGCCGCCGCGCACCGCCGTGTCGAACGGCACCTCGACGGCGGCCTCCAGGTTCTCGCCGCGCTGCGGGCCCGTCTTGCGGCGCTTCCCGAAGTCGAAGATCGAGCCGAAGATGTCGCCCAGCCCGCCCCCGAGGTCCATGTCCTCGAAGGTGTAGGTCT
Source organism: Longimicrobiaceae bacterium (assembly GCA_030146875.1). Taxonomy (GTDB): domain Bacteria; phylum Gemmatimonadota; class Gemmatimonadetes; order Longimicrobiales; family Longimicrobiaceae; genus JASLAX01. The sequence continues at coordinate 56,256 of JASLAX010000007.1, read as the reverse complement.
GCGACGTGCCCCCCGCCCCGCCCGGCGCCGCCCCCGTCTGCCGGCCGAAGCCGCCCAGGCCGCCCATCGCGCCCAGCTTGCGCATCTGGTCGTACTGCTTGCGCTTGGCGTCGTCTGACAGCACCGAGTACGCCTCCGAGATCTCCTTGAACCGCTCGGCGGTGGAGGAGTCGCCCGGGTGCGCGTCGGGGTGGTGCTGCTTGGCGAGCTTGCGGTATGCCTTCTTGATCTCGTCCGCGCTGGCGCCTTCGGTGACGCCCAGGACGCGGTAGAGGTCCTTGGTGTGTGTCTGCATGGTCGTGAGCGGATGGTCGTGGACGACGCCGGGTCCCGGACGGGCGGCGCCGGGCGTCGTCCTACCCGCCGTGCTTCTTCACCCGCACGCGCGCCGGGCGCAGCAGGATCCCCTGGAAGCGGTACCCCTTCTGGAACACGTCGGCCACCGTCTCGTCCTCGTCCGCGGAGTCCGTGGGCACCGTGGTGATGGCCTCGTGCACCTGCGGGTCGAACGCCCTGCCCTCGGCGTCCACCGGCTCCAGCCCGGCCGTCTCCAGCGCGCGCAGGAGCTTCCGCTCCACCAGCTCGGCGCCCTCGTGCAGCGCCTTCGACGAGGTGGTCTCGGGGTCGAAGTCGGCCACGCGCTGCAGGTCGTCCAGCACGTCCAGCAGCGACTTCACCAGCTCGGCCTGGGCGCGCTGCCGGTCCTCGCCGCGCTCGCGGACCACGCGCCGGCGGTAGTTGTCGAACTCGGCCGCCAGCCGCAGGTGCCGGTCGCGCGCCACGGAGAGCTCGTCGTCGCCCCCGGTGGGCGCTTCGGGCGCCGAGGGGGGGGGCGCGGCACCGTCCTCGGCCGCGGGGCCGTTCGCCTGCGGGTCCGCGGCGTCCGGGGCGTCGGTCCCGCCGTTCGCGCCGGCGTCGGGCTGCTCGGGTGTATCGGTCATCGCTCGCGTGTCGGTTCGAAAAAATAGAGGACGCGCCGCCCGGCGGGAGGCGCGGAAACGGTCGTGCGTCACGGGGTTCCGGGGGTGCAATCCGGGTGCCACCCACCGCCGCCAGAATGGCAGGAGATCAGGGGATGCGGGCGTCGATCCAGTCGCCCACGTCCGCCATCACGCGCGCCCGCTCCAGCTCGTTCAGCGTCTCGTGGTACATCCCCTCGTACACCCGCACGGTCACGTCGCCCGGGAGCCCTTCCGCGAAGCGCAGGGTGTCCTCGGCACGCACGACGGAGTCCGCGTCGGGGACCACGAAGAGCAGCGGAAGGCACAGCCGGTCTCGCTCGGCGAAGGCCAGGCGCATCGCGTCCATCATCTCCGTGTACATGCGCGGGGTGATCCACGCGTGCACCAGCGCGTCGGTGCGGTACGCCTCCACGTGCGCGGGGTCGTGCGTCAGCTCCGCCGCGTCGATCTGGTTCGAGAGCCGCAGCGCGGGCAGCAGGCGGGAAAGGAGGCCGGCGAGCCCCGTCTTCCAGCGCGGCGCCCGGTCGTGCACGCCCAGCAGCGGCGAGGAGAGGATGGCCCCGCGCAGCGGCGCCCGGGGATGCGTCTGCAGGTAGCGGACGGCGATCAGGCCGCCGAGCGAGTGCCCCAGCAGGAAGACGGGCACCTCCCCCCCGGCGGCGGCGGCGACCTGGACCCGGAACGCCTCGAAGTCCTCGGCGAACGAGGCGAACCGCAGGCAGTGGCCGCGCGCTCCCTCCGAGCGCCCGTGGCCGCGGTGGTCGGGGGCGTAGACGGACACCCCCCGCGCCGCGAGCTCGGCGGCGAGGGGGGCGTAGCGGCCGGCGTGCTCTCCCAGCCCATGGGAGAGGAGCAGGACGGCGCGGGGGCGGGCGACCTCCCACGCCGCGTAGTGCAGGCGCACCCCGTCCGCGGCGCGCAGGGAGCCGGCGCGCGGCTCGGGCGGGGCCACCGGGGCGGTCACGGCGTCAGGCCAGCGTGCGGCCGCGGCCCAGGTCCAGCTTCCGGTAGTCGCGCAGGTACACGACCATCGAGTAGACGGTGAGCGCGACCGCGACGGCCAGGACGACGATGGAGAAGGTGCGGTGGAACGGCTCCCAGAAGCCCCAGAAGCCGCCGCTCCACCCGCGGGCGCGCGCCTCCGTCTGCAGCGCGTACCACAGGATGGCGGCGCCCACGAAGATGTTCTGGAACACCGCCTTGTACTTCCCCGACCTGCCGGCCGCCAGGACCACCCCCCGCCTGGCCGCGTAGCCGCGGAACAGGGTGATGAACACCTCGCGGCCGAAGATCACCAGCACGATCCAGAGCGGCAGCACGTCCCCGAACCAGGGGAAGGGCGTCTGCGGCTCGGCGCCGTGCGAGAGCAGGTAGAAGGGGATGAAGGTGGCCGCCAGCAGCAGCTTGTCGGCGATGGGGTCGAGCAGCTTGCCCAGGTCGGTGATCAGGTTCCGCCGCCGCGCCAGGTGCCCGTCCCACAGGTCGGAGAGCGCGGCGGCCAGGAAGACCACGAACGCGGCCAGCCGCGGGTGGAACGCCTCGCGGAACAGGAGGGGAATCACCACCAGGGCCAGCACGATGCGGCCGATGGTGATGAGGTTGGGGAGGTTCATCCGACTCATGGCCGGCGCTCTCCCCTCAGCTCAGGGACTTGATGACGAGCTTGCTGACCGCCTTCAGGGTGTCGAACACCCCGATCCCCCGCACCCCCACGGCCTCGAAGGTCGGCACGCCGTTGGGGTTCAGCTCCCGCTGCAGCTCGTCGAGCGAGGAGATGTTGGGCAGGTCCCGCTTGTTGTACTGGATCACAAACGGGATCTCGCGCAGGTCCAGCCCGTACTCCGACAGGTTGTCGTAGAGGTTGTGCATGGACTCGATGTTGGCGTCCAGCCGCTCCACCTGCGAGTCGGCCACGAACACCACCCCGTCCACCCCCTTCAGGATCAGCTTGCGGGAGGCGTTGTAGTACACCTGCCCGGGGACCGTGTACAGGTGGAAGCGGGTCTTGAAGCCGCGGATGGCGCCCAGGTCCACCGGCAGGAAGTCGAAGAAGAGCGTGCGCTCCGTCTCGGTAGCCAGCGAGATCAGCTTTCCCCGGGTGTTGGGGGCCACCTTCTCGAAGATGTACTCCAGGTTCGTGGTCTTGCCGCAGAGACCCGGACCGTAGTAGACGATCTTGCAGTTGATCTCGCGCGAGGCGTAGTTGATCATCGACATGGGGCCGCCCTCCTAGAGATCGCCGAAGAGACGGTCGATCTCGTCCTCCGCCTCGTCGACGAAGGATGCCTCCACGGGGGAGGGCTGGGCGCTCGCCGAGCGGTCGAACATCTCGCGGAAGACCTCCCCCAGCTCGCGGACGAGCCCCTTGACCTTGATCCGGATCATTCCCAGGGTCGTTCGGTTGTCGAAGAGCACCACCAGGATCACCCGCTTCACCACGTCGGCCAGGTACATCGACTCCCGCTCGCCCTGGTGGAAGAGCGAGGAGAACTCGTTCTCGCCGATCATGGCGGCGAGCTGGTCGTTGGCGGCGAAGTCGGCGGCGGCGAGCGAGGCGAACGACACGGAGTCGAACTCGGGCTGCTCCCCCGCGGTGGTGATGAGCTGGCCCGCGCGGTCCACCAGCAGGGTGCAGCGCGCGTTGGAGTCGAAGAGGAAGGACTGGAGCAGGCGGTCGATGCGCTGGAAGTCGCGCTCGTCGAAGGACCAGCTCGAGGCACCGGCCATCAGGCGACCTCCGTGGGGGCGGTGCGCGCGGCGAGCGCGTCCTCGAGGCGTGCCAGCACGGCGGCGGCCCTCTTCTTCAGGATGGGGCGCGGCTCCCAGGCCAGGAAGTCGCGCAGGAGCAGGACGGTGTCCACCGACGCCGGGCACCCGCCCAGGTACTCCAGCGCGGCCAGCCGGCGCAGCGGGTGCGGCGAGAACAGGTCCCTCCGCGAGCGGGAGATCTGGTCGCGCACCAGCAGCACGCCCAGCGCCGCGACGCCGGATACGGCCAGGACGCTGAAGGCGGTCGTTCGGAGGATGCGCTGCTTGTCCATGTCGTCCGGTGAGGGACCGCAGGTTGCGCCGGGGTCGCCGGCCGGGATGCCCGCCCTTTCGGGCCTACAGCTCGCGGCGCCCGTTCATCGCCTCGGCGATGGTCACGCCGTCGGCGTACTCCAGGTCGCCGCCGATGGGGAGCCCCCGTGCGATGCGCGTGACCCGCGCCCCCAGCGGCGCCACGAGCCGGTGCAGGTACAGGGCCGTGGCCTCGCCCTCCACGCTGGGGTTGGTCGCCAGGACCACCTCGCGCACCGTGCCGTCGGCCAACCGCTCCAGCAGCGGCGCCACGTTCAGCTCGCCGGGGCCGATCCCGTCCAGCGGCGACAGGCGCCCCCCCAGCACGTGGTAGAGCCCGCGGTACTCGCCCGTCCGCTCGATCGCCACCACGTCCGAGGCTTCCTCGACCACGCAGACGACCGTGCGGTCGCGCCGCGGCGAGGCGCAGATGGCGCAGGGGCTCTGCTCGGTCAGGTTCCCGCAGCGGTCGCAGGCACGTACCCGCTCGCGAAGGGCGAGGATGGCCCGCGACAGGCGCTGCGCCTCTTCGGGAGGCGCCTTGAGGAGATGGAAGGTGAGCCGGAGCGCCGTCTTCCGGCCGATCCCCGGCAGACGCGCCAGCTCGCCGGACAGCTCGTCGATGACGGACAAGCGTGTCCCCCGGCCCCTACAGCTCGGGGAGGGGGAAGGGGAAGGCCATGCCTCCCAGCGCCTTCCGCGTCTCCTCGTCGTGCAGCGCCTGGGCCCGCGTCTGGGCCTCGGAGACGGCGGCGAGCACCAGGTCCTCCAGCATCTCCGCGTCGCCGCCGGCCACCAGCGAGGGCTCGATGCGCAGGGAGCGGATGCGGCCCAGCCCGTCGGCGGTGGCGGTGACCATCCCGCCCCCGCTCGAGGACGTGACGGTCTTCTTGCCGAGCTCGGTCTGGAGCGCCGCGCTGCGGGCCTGCACCTGCTGGCCCATCTGGAGGAGCTGCTGGAGGTTGTTCGTCATTCTCTCAAGGTGCGGCGCGCGAGGAGCCTAAGATACGGACGCGCTCCGAGGCTCCGCAAGGGACGGACCGGCCCCGGCGGAGTTGGATCGGCGCGTCTAATCGACCAGTTCCAGGTCCCACTCCTGTACCGCCGCCGCCAGGATGGGTTCCCCCTCCACCAGCCCCCGAAGGCGCTCGCGCCTGGCGCTCTCGGCGGTGATCCGGCTGGCGCCCGGGCTCTCGTTGGAGGCCGCGGCGCCGGCGGCCAGCACCAGCGTCACCGGCCCGCCCAGCCGCTTCCCCAGCGCCTCCTCCATCGCGCGCCTGGCCGCGGCGGTGCCCAGGGGCCCCAGCGTCGCCGGGTCGGCCGGGATCTCGGCCCGCACGCGGCGTCCGTCCAGCACGGAGAGCCGCGCCGCGCGCAGGAAGAAGCTGCTCCCCGCCGGCACGCCGTCGCCGTCCGTCAGCATCTGCGTCCACGCGCGGCGCACCCGCGCGCCGTCCAGCCCGCCGTCCCCGGCGGACGCGGGGGCCGACGAGGCGGAGGGCGGAGCCGACGGTCCGTCGCCGGCATCTGCGTCGGAGAACGTGGGCTCGTCCGGCAGCGGGATGTCGTCGTCCGGCGCCGACGCGGCCGGCTCCGGGGCGCGAGGCCCGGCGGGCCGCTCGACCAGCGCGGGAGCGGGCGCCGCGGCCTCCATCGACGCGGCCGGAGCGGGCGCGGGCACCTCCGTCGGGGCCGGCGCCGTCTCCTCCGCCACCGGGGAAGGTGGAGCGGGAGAGGGCGCCTCCGCCTCGGCCGACGGAGCGGACGCCACGCGCTCCGGGGACCGCGACGGCGCGGCGCTCTCCGCCGGAGGCTCGGCGGCGTCCTCCGGGGCCGACGAGGAGCGATCCTCCGGCGAGGCCGCCCGCGCCACCACCTCCGCCGGCGTCGACGCGGAGGGCGCTACCGGCGCGGGGCGAGGCTCGGGCCGGACCGCGGGAGCGGAGGGCGTGGCGGTCGGGATCGGGCGGGCGGCCGGGGACTCAGGGAGCGGCCGCCCGCCCCCCGCGTTTCCCGGGGGATCGCCTCCTCCACCCCGTCCGCCCAGGGCGGACAGGACGTCCTCGAGGGCCACGGTGCTCTCCAGGTACGCGAAGCGCAGCAGCAGCAGCTCGATCAGGATGCGCTGCTCGCCGCTCTTCCGGAACCGTCCATCGGCGTCCAGCTCCGCGACCTGCGACAGCATGCGCAGCAGGTCCCCGGGGGAGAAGCGCGCGGCCAGGCCCGCGACCGTCTCGCGGCGGTGCTCGGGGACGCCCTCGGGCGGGGTGCCCTCCAGCCGGGTGATGAGGAGCGAGCGGAGGAAGTCGGCCAGGCCGCGGTAGAACTCGGCCAGGTCGTATCCCTCGTTCAGCATCCGGCCCACGAAGCGGAACACGTCGCCGGAGCGGCGCTCGGCCAGGATCTCGAAGAGTTCCAGGTACACCTCGGTGCCCACCAGCCCCAGGATCCGTCGCACGTCGGACTCGGTCGGCTCGCCCTCGGTGAACGAGAGGACCTGGTCCAGCAGGGAGAGCGCGTCGCGCATCCCGCCGTCGGCCTTCTGCGCTATGGGCATCAGCACGTCGTCCGTAGCGCCGATCCCTTCCGCCCGCAGCACCGACCGCAGCCGCGCGACCAGGTCGCCGGTGGAGATGCGGTGGAAGTCGAAGCGCTGGCAGCGCGACAGGATGGGCGGCGCGGCCTGCTGGATCTTCTGCGCCTCGGTGGTGGCGAAGACGAAGATCACGCGGGGGGGCGGCTCCTCCAGGATCTTGAGGAGGGCGTTCCATGCCTCGCGCGTGAGCATGTGCGCCTCGTCGATGATGTAGATCTTGTAGCGGTCCTCCTCCGACGGGGCGTACATGGCGCGCTCCCGCAGGTCGCGCGCGTCGTCCACGCCGCGGTTGGACGCCGCGTCGATCTCCACCACGTCCAGCGACGTCTTGCCCGCCCAGATGCGCTGGCAGGAGTCGCACTCCCCGCACGGCTCGCCGTCCGCCCCCCGGTCGGGGCAGTTGAGCGCCATCGCCAGCACGCGCGCCAGCGTGGTCTTGCCCACGCCGCGCGGCCCGCAGAACAGGTACGCGTGGGCCACCCGCCCGCGCTGCACGGCGGCGCGGAGCGTCCCGGAGACGTGCTCCTGGGTGGCGACCTCGGAGAATCGGCGCGGACGGTAGGTCCGGGCGAGGGCGGTGCGTGACAAGGTGCATGCCGGGGCTGCGGGGCACGGCGGGCGGCGGGGATGGCCGCGGGTGAATATACCCGGAGGGGGGAGGGCGGATCAACCGGTGGGCGTCGGCGGAGCACCGGACTCGTCCTCGTGGGATCCCTCACCCGCAGCCCCTCTTCCACCCGACGTCCGCGTGGATGGGCTCCCGTCCCGCATCCGATTTGCGGAGGACGGACAGCCTCGCGCCTGACTCGAACCCGTACGGCGGCGGGAGCCGCGGAGGGACGGCATGGTCCAGGACTACATGATTCTCGTCGCCAGCGCTTCGCGGGACCTCACGCAGCACGTGCGCGCCGCGATCGCGGAGGGGTGGCAGCCGCAGGGGGGCGTCGCCCACACCCACACCGGGAGCACGAAGTGGGCGCAGGCGATGGTCCGCGACCGAAAGGGTCCGGAGTTCGGGGACGGACGGTAGGGGCCGGGGATCTCGTCCGCCGGGACGTGCGGGAACGCGGAAGGGCCGCTCCACCGGGAGCGGCCCCTTCCCCGTGCGGGCCTGCGGTGAGCGTCCCGGGGATCTACCTGGCCGCGGCGACGGGGCGGCACACCTCGGTGGCCGCCGCGCCCTCACCGGACTTCCCCCTTCGCCCCAGCACCAGGAGGACGGGGACGTTGCGACCGCCGCGGCGGACCACGGAGCGGATCGAGTCTCCCACGGCGTACCGTCGGGGCCTGGCGCCGTCGGTGGTCGCCACCCCGTCCTGCGACGCGATGGAGTCGCCCACCTGAAACCCGGCCACCGCGGCGGGAGAGCCCGGCTCCACCAGCGTCACCACGGGATACTCCGCCGGGACGCCGGGGGAGAACCGGCTCATCTGCATGTCGATCGCCATCCCACGGCATCCGCGCTCGTAGGAGGTCGCGGGGGTCGCCACGGTGGTCTGGGCCGCCGCCGTGCCGGCCGTGCAGAGACCGCCCGCCACGAACAGGGAGAGGGAGGAGAATCGCATGCGGCCCATGGGCTTCGGGGGGGGAGGGAGGAAACGTCTGGGGAGCGGGAATATCGTGGAGGAGCCGGGAATCGGCAACGCGGGCAGGCCGACGCCCTTCCGGAGAGGACGAAGGACGTCGCGGCCTCTGCGTCCTAGACGTTGAAGCGGAAGAGCAGGATGTCGCCGTCCTGCACGACGTACTCCTTGCCCTCGGAGCGCATCAGGCCGGCGTCGCGGGCCGCCTTCACGCTGCCCAGGCGCTTGAAGTCCTCGAACGCCACCGTCTCGGCGCGGATGAAGCCGCGCTCGAAGTCGGTGTGGATCACGCCCGCGGCCTCGGGGCCCTTGGCGCCCACCGGGATCTCCCAGGCGCGGACCTCCTTCTCGCCGGCCGTGAAGTACACCTGCAGGCCCAGCAGGCGGTAGCCGCCGCGGATCAGTCGGTGCAGCCCCGGCTCCTCCAGCCCCAGCGAGCCCAGGTACTCCGCGCGCTCCTCCTCGGGAAGCTCCGAGAGCTCCGACTCGATCTTGCTGGAGATGGGGATCACCTCCGCCTGCTCGCCGCTCGCCTCCACCGCGGTGCGCAGCGCGCGGACGAAGTCGTTCTCCCCCTCGGGCAGGTCCGTCTCGGCGACGTTGGCGAGATAGAGGACGGGCTTGGAGGTGAGCAGGTTGAAGCTCTTGAGCAGCTTGCGCTCCTCGGCGTCCACCTCCACCGAGCGCGCCGGGCGGCCCTCGCCCAGCGCGGCGACCATGCGCTCCACCAGCGCCAGCTCGGCCTGCGCCTCGCGGTCGCCGCCGCGGGCGGTCTTCTTCACCTTCTCCAGCCGCTTCTCGGCCACGGCCAGGTCCGAGAGGATCAGCTCCAGGTTGATGACCTCGCGGTCGCGCACCGGGTCCACGCCGCCCATCACGTGCACCACGTCGGGGTCGTCGAAGCAGCGGACCACGTGGACCACCGCGTCGGTCTCGCGGATGTTGGTGAGGAACTGGTTGCCCAGCCCCTCGCCCTCGGACGCGCCCTTCACCAGCCCGGCGATGTCCACGAACTGCACCACCGCGCGGACGACGCGCTGCGGCTGGACCTTCTCCGCCAGCAGGTCCACCCGCGGGTCCGGCACCTCGACCATCCCCACGTTCGGCTCGACGGTGCAGAACGGGTAGTTGGCCGCGTCGGCCCCGGCGGAGGTCAGGGCGTTGAAGAGGGTCGACTTCCCGACGTTGGGAAGGCCCACGATCCCGAGCTTGAGCATGGAGAGGTCCGGTGTCCGGTTCGGGGCAAAAACGCAGCGGCCGGACGCCCAGGGAAGGGCTCCGGCCGGAGCATGAATCTACCGCGCGCCGCGCCGGGGATCAACCCGGCGCCCCCACCTCAGGGCCGGTGCGCCTCGTGCGCCACTCGGATCGCCAGGATCTCGGTGCGCCGGTTGGTCTGCACGTCCAGCACGTGGGCCGCCACGCGCTCCAGCGTGGAGGGCTCCTGGAACGAGCTGAGCACGATGGCGTTTGCCCCCAGCCGCGCCGCCTTCTTCCGCGCCGCGTCCACCATCCGCTCGCGGCTGGAGAAGTCGGTGTTCCCCTCCACGTACACGACGGCGACCTTCTCGAAGGCGCCGCGTACGTCGCTCTCGCGCTGGTAGACGACGACCTCGCTCTCGGGGACGGGCGAGTAGGCGGCGTGCCCCAGGCGGGTGGCCTCCACGCTGACGCAGGCGCCGAGGGAGAGCGGGAGGAGTAGGGCGGCGAGCAGGATGGTGCGGCGCATGGCAGGGTCTCCCGAGGATGAAGATCTATGGATATCAGGGCGCGCGGCGGGCCCGGCGCACGCCATCCGGAGAGTCAACCCACATGCCCGGCGTCGCCCGTTTCCGCGCCGACCGCAGAAGGCATTCGGACGAAACGAGATGGCGGTGGTCGAGCCGTCCGGTCGCCGTGGGACGGCGCGTTTCCGCTGTCCACGGGAGAGGACGATCGCACCCACATCGGCGAGACGCGGGTGGCGAGGCGCGCGAAGGGGCGCCCCCTCGTCGGAAGCGCCCCCTCGTGCCCGCCGTCGTGCGTGGTGGATCAGCCGAGCATCGCCACCACCGCGCGGCCGATGCCGTCCAGCAGCGCCTCCGCGGGCTCGGCCACGGCGGGGTCGATACCGTGCAGGCGGGCCAGCCAGGGGGCGATCACCAGCGAGACGGCGGCCATCACCTTCACCAGGATGCCCATCGCGGGGCCCGCGGCGTCCTTGAGCGGGTCGCCCACGGTGTCCGCGATCACGGCGGCACCGTGGGCCGGCGTCCCGCGCCCTCCGCTGGTCTCGATCCACACCCGCGCCCGGTCCAGCGCCTCCCCCGCGTTCCCCAGGAAGAACGCCAGGAGCACGCCGGTGAGCGTCGTTCCGGCGACCAGGCCGCCCAGCGCGTGCACGCCCAGCAGCGCGCCCACCGCGACGGGGGCCAGGACGGCGAGGAGGCCGGGAACCAGCATCCCCCGGAGGGCCGCGCGCGCGGAGAGGTCCACGCAGGCCGCCGCGTCGGGCGCGACGGTGCCCTCGCGGATGCCGGGCTCGGCCGCGATCTGCCGCCGCGCGTCCTCCGCGATCGCCTGCGCCGTACGTCCCACCGCCCCCACCGTCAGCGCCGCCACCAGGAAGGGGATGGCGCCGCCCAGGAAGAGGCCGGCCACCGCGCGGGGGTCCGCCAGCGCGATCCCCCGCTCCCCGAGACCGACGAGGGACGCATAGGCGGAGAAGAGCGCGACCGCGGCGAGGGCGGCGGAGCCCACGACCCAGCCGCGCCCGACGGCGCTGGCCACGCTCCCCGCCGCGTCCAGCCGGTCGGTCACGCGCCGCACCTCCGGGCCCAGGTGGCACATCTCCGCCACCCCGCCCGCGTCGTCCGCGATCGGCCCGTAGGCCGCGACGGCCAGCATCACCCCCACGGTGGACAGCATTCCCACCGCCGCCACGGCGATCCCGAAGAGCCCGCAGAGCGCGTGCGCCGCGCTGAGCGCGATGCAGATGGCGACGAGCGGCACCACCGTCGACTCCATCCCCACGGCCAGGCCCGCGATCACCACCGTGGCCACGCCGCCCTTCGCGCCCTCGGCCACCCGCCGCACCGGCCGACCCGCCGCGTACCACCCCGAGGCGAGGCCGGCGAGCAGCCCTGCCAGCGCGCCGACGAGCATCGCCCAGTACGGCGCGTCCCAGCGGTAGGCGTCGCCCGTCTGGGGATCCGCCAGGTCGAACCCCAGCGCGCGCACTACGAAGAACATCGCCACCAGGAAGACGGCGACCGCGGCCAGGGTCACGTTCCGCAGCACCTGCGCCGGCTCCCGCGCCCGCAGCAGCACCATCGCCCCGATGCCCAGCAGGGAGACGAGCAGCCCCACCGCCGCCGCCAGGATGGGGAGCGCGATCCCCGCCACGCGCGCGTCGTACCCCGCGAACGCGGGGGAGGTGGCCGCGATGGCAACGCTAGCGACCAGCGCCCCCGCGTAGCTCTCGAACAGGTCCACGCCCACGCCCGCCGTCCCCCCCACGCAGTCGCCCACGTGGTCGGCCACGGCGGCGGGGTTGCGGGGGTCGTCCTCCCCCATCCCCTCGTTCTCCGCGACCAGGTGCGCGGCCACGTCCGCCGCCTTGTGGAAGATCCCGCCCCCCACGCGCGCCAGCAGCGCCACGGCGGAGGCCCCCGCGGCGTACCCCGCGACGATCCCGGCGAACTCCTCGAAGCGCGCCGTCTCGATCACGCCGGGAAGGTGCACGCCCAGCAGGTATCCCAGGCCGGGGCCCAGCAGGCCGATAGAGGCCGCGGTGAGCGCCAGCACGGCGGCGCCCATCAGGACGGTGCGGAGCGCGCCCGGCTCGCCGTCCAGCCGTGCCGCCTCGGCTGCGCGGACGCCGGCGTGGGTGGCGGCCCAGGTGCCCGCCCAGCCGATGGCCGCGGCGGACGCCGCCCCGGCCACGAACGCCAGCGCGGTGCGGTCGCCCACGGCGAGCCAGAGGAGGAGCGCGGAGCCGGCGGCGAAGGCGGCCAGCACCACGGCCTGCCGGCGGAGCAGGGCGGAGGCCCCCGCCGAGACCTGCGCGGAGAGGGCCCGCATGGCCTCGCTCCCGGTGGAGCGGGCACGCAGGGTCGTGGCGAGCCACTCGGCGACCGCCAGGCCGGCGAGGGCGAGGGTCCAGCTCCAGGGGGTCAGGTCCGTCAGGCTCAACGCGCACCCTCCGGTCCGGGGAAGCGCCACGGCCCGGAGCGGGCGGCGGCGCGGGCGGTCTCAGCCGTTGTGGCGCTGCATCGCGGCCTCGATCCCCTCGTGCATCCAGAGCGCCACCCCCTCCACCAGCTCTGGGAAGCGCGCCAGGACGGCGTCGCGCTCCTCCGGCGGCGGGGGCGAGAGCACCCAGGCGGCCAGGTCCGTCTCCGGCGGCGCCGCGCCCACGCCGATGCGCAGGCGGGCGTACTCCCGCGTCCCCAGCACGTGCTCCACCGACTTCAGCCCGTTGTGGCCCCCGGGGGAGCCGTCGGGGCGGAAGCGGACCCTGCCCGGGGGCAGGGCCACGTCGTCCACCACCACCAGCAGGTCGCGCGACACGTCCAGCGCGTTCAGCCGCGCGTACGGCAGCAGGGCGGAGCCGCTGCGGTTCATGTAGGTGAGGGGCTTCACCAGGCGCACCGCGTGCGGCTCCACGCGTCCCGACGCCACCGCCGACGCCTTCTCGGCGCGGAAGCGGCCGAAGCCCCAGGCGTCCATCAGCGCGTCGAGCAGCCACCACCCCACGTTGTGGCGGGTGCCGGCGTACTCCCGGCCGGGGTTCCCCAGCCCCGCCACCACCTTCAGCCCGGCCACCGCTCACCCCCGCGGCGGCCGGACCGGTGGAACGCTCCCGTCACTCGCCGTCGGTCTTGGCCCCGCGGATCACCTCGGGCTCGCCGGCGGCGGGCTCGTCACCCTCCTCGGGCTCCTGCACCGTCGGGGGCAGCACGTGGGCCACGGTCACGTCGTCGTCGTGGAGGATCTTCACGCCCTTGATCGACAGGTCCTGCACGCGGATGGAGTCGCCGATGGCCAGGGCGCTCACGTCCACCTCCACCCCGTCCGGGATGTCGCGCGGCAGGCACTCCACGTCCAGGTCGTGCATCACCTGGTCCAGCACGCCGCCCTCGCTGTGCACGCCCACGGGGGAGCCGACGATCCGCACCGGGATCTGCAGCTTGATGGTCTCGTTGGCGTGGAGCTGCTGGAAGTCCACGTGCAGGATGTCGGGACGATAGGGGTGCTGCTGCACCTCGCGGATCAGCACGTCGGCGGTGCCGCCGCCCTCGATAGTGAGCGACACGCGCGAGCCCTCGCGGGCGTGCGCCAGCAGGAGCTCCAGGTCGTGGGCGTCGACCGAGAGCGGGCGGGTCTCGTCGCCGTGCCCGTACAGGACGCCGGGGACCTGGCCGGCAGCGCGGAGCTTGCGGGCCACTCCCTTCCCGCCGTCGCTGCGGGGGCGGACGTTGAGCGTGTTCGCGGCCATGAAAAACCTCCCTGTTCCTGGATAACCTCGCGAGGGCGCGGGGATCCGCGCCCATCGGTGCTTCCCTGCCCTTCGCTAGTCGAAGAGCGAGCTTACGGACTCGTTGCTGTGCGTGTAGCGGATGGCGCGGGCGACCAGCGGCGACACGGAAAGCACGGTGAGACGGTCGAAGCGCTTCTCCTCGGGGACGTGCACCGTGTTCGTCACCACCAGCTCCTTGAGCGGGGCCGAGCTGAGCCGCTCCACCGCCGGGCCCGAGAGCAGCGCGTGCGTGGCGCAGCAGTACACGTCCCGTGCCCCGCGGCTCTTGAGCGCCACCACCGCCTCGGCCATCGTGCCCGCCGTGTCGATCATGTCGTCGGCCAGCAGGCAGTCCTTCCCCTCCACCTCGCCGATCACGTTCATCACCTCGGCCACGTTGGCCGTGGGGCGCCGCTTGTCGATGATGCCGATGCTGCCCCCCAGGCGCTTGGCGAAGCCGCGCGCCATCTTGGCCGAGCCCACGTCCGGCGCCACCACCACCAGGTTGTCCAGCTTCTTCTCGCGGAAGTAGCGGGTCAGCACCGGCGCGGCGTACAGGTGGTCCACCGGGATGTCGAAGAACCCCTGGAGCTGGTGCTGGTGGAAGTCCACGCTCAGCACCCGGTCGGCGCCGGCGGTGGTGAGCATGTTCGCCACCAGCTTGGCCCCGATCGCCACCCGCGGCTGGTCCTTGCGGTCCTGGCGCGCGTACCCGAAGTACGGCACCACCGCCGTGATCCGTGCCGCCGAGGCGCGGCGGGCCGCGTCGATCAGGAGCAGGAGCTCCATGATGGTGTCGGCCGGCGCGGGGGTGGACTGCACGATGAACAGATCACGCCCGCGCACGTTCTCGTCGATCCGGACGAAGATCTCGCCGTCGGCGAAGCGGCGCACCGTCACCGCCCCCAGGGGGATCTCCAGCGAGGTCGCGATCTCCTCCGCCAGCGGCTGGTTGGCCGTGCCGGCGAGCATCATCAGGTTGCCGCTGGAAAAGGAACGGTCGGGCATGGTCTCCGCGCTCGGGGTCCGGGGTCGGGGGGTGGAGAGCGGGTAGAATAGGCGCCCGGGCGGGGGGGCGTCAAGCGAACGGGCGGGGGCCCGGCCGCGTGCGCGGCCGGGCCCCCGGGTGCGGAAGGTCCTTCCCGCAGCGCTACTTCACGAACTCGCCGAGCTCGCGGATCTCGACGGGCGCCAGGTTGGTGGCGCGGATCGCCGCCTCCACCTTGGAGCGGTCGCCCACCACCACGACCACCGCGGCGTCGGGCCGCACGTACTCCCGCGCCACGCGCGCCACGTCGGCCGGGGTGACGGCCATCACCCGCGCCACGTACGTGTCCAGCCAGGACGGGTCGATGTCGTAGGTCACCAGCCCCGCGAGCTGCCCCGCCACCTGCGAGGCGGTCTCGAAGTTCTGCGGGAAGCCCAGCGCCAGGTAGCGCTTGGCGCGGTCCAGCTCGTCCTGCGGGACGGGCTCGTCGCGCACGCGGCGCAGCTCCTTGAAGAACTCGATCAGGGCGCTGTCCGTCTTGGCCGTGGCCACCGCCGAGGCGGCGGTGAAGGGCCCCACCCCGCGGCGCATGGAGAAGGACGAGCCGGCGCCGTAGGAGTAGCCGTGCACCTCGCGGATGTTGGTGTTCAGGCGCGAGGTGAAGGAGCCGCCCAGCAGGGTGTTCAGCACCATCAGCGGGAAGTAGTCCGGCGAGGACCGCGCCACGCCGGGGTGCCCGATGCGCAGCTCGGACTGGGCCGCGCCCGGCTTGTCGATCAGGTAGATGGTGGTGCGCCCGACCGTGGGCGCCGCGGGGGCCGCGGCCGGCGCGAGCGGGGCGCCCGCCGGGGCCCGCCACCCGCCGAAGGCGCGCTCCACCGCAGCGTGCAGCGACGCCGGCTCCACGTCGCCCACCAGCACCAGCGTGGTGGCGTCGGGGCGGTAGAAGGCGCGGTGGAACGCGGCCACGCGGTCGCGTTCCAGGGTGCGCGTCCCCTCCTGCGTGGCGAAGCGCCCGTACGGGTGCTGGGCGCCGAAGACCAGCGCGGGGTACGCGTTGCCGGCGATGGCGCCGGCCTCGTCGCGGGCGCGCTGCAGGTTGGTGAGGCGCTCCTGGCGCAGGCGCCGGATCTCGGCCTCGGGGAAGTCGGGGCGCTGCACCACGTCGGCCATGATGCCCAGCGCGGTGGGGAAGTTCTTCTTCAGGACGTACAGGTTCGCCTGCGCGGCGTCGATCCCGGCGCCGGTGGAGAGCGAGGCCCCCAGCAGGTCGAGCTGGTCGGCGATCTGCAGCGCGTTGCGCCCGGCGGCGCCCTCGTCCAGGGCCGAGGCCACGAACGAGGCCAGCCCGGGGAGCTCGGCCGGGTCGTCGGAGGTGCCGCCGCGCGTGACCAGGGTGGCGTGCACCACCGGCAGCTCCGGCTGGCGCACGTAGAGCACCGTCATCCCGTTGGCGAGCGTGCGCTTCACGGGGGCGGGGACCTTCACCGACGGCGCGGCGGGAAGCCGCGGCGGCGTGGCGGGGAACCCCTGGGCGGCGGCCGCGGTGGCCGTGGCCGACAGGGCGGCGCCGAGCGCCAGGGCGCGGAGGGACGGGCTCATCGGGTGGTCTCCTTGTCGCCGGCCGCGAGCTCGGTCTTTCCCTGCGGCACGAAGCTGATCGTTACGCGGTTCTTCCCCGTCAGGTACTCCCGCGCCACCCGCTGCACGTCGGCGCGGGTCAGGGCGCGGTAGCGGGCCAGGTCGCGGCCCACGTAGCCGGGGTCGCCGGTGTAGTACAGGTAGTCGTTCAGGGCCTCGGCCTTCCCCTCCACCGTCTCCAGCGCGGCCACGAACTGCGTCTCGCGGCCGTTGATGACGCGCTGCAGCTCCTCCTGGGTGGGGCCCTCGGCGGCGACGCGCGCCACCTCCTCCAGGACGATGCGCTCCATCGAGTCCAGGTCCACCGTGGGCTTGGCCCGCACGTTCAGCCAGAAGTCGCCCGAGAGCAGCCCGGCCTGGTTCTGCGCCCAGACGTTCTGCGCCACCTGCGTGTCGTAGACGAGCCGCTTGTACAGGCGCGAGCTCTTGCCCGAGGTGAGCACGTCGGCCAGCGCGTCCAGGGCCGCCTCGTCGCGGTGGAAGCGCCTGGGCGCGCGCCAGATGATGGAGAGCTGCGGGAGGGTGACGCGGTCCTCCTTGATCAGGTGCCGCGACTGCGGGATGGCCGGCACCGGGATGTCGGGCCGGGCGACCGGCGCCCCGCGCGGGATCCACCCGAAGTAGCGCTCCACCATGCGCCGCACGTCGGCGGTCCGCACGTCGCCCACGACGGCGAGGGTGGCGTTGTTGGGCGCGTAGTAGGTGCGGAAGAAGGTCTTCACGTCCTCGAGCTGCGCCGCCGACAGGTCCTCCATCGACCCGATGGTCGTCCACGAGTACGGGTGCCCGGCCGGGTACAGCACGGGGGACACGGTCTCGCGCAGCAGCCCGTACGGGGCGTTCTCGTATCGCTGGCGGCGCTCGTTCTTCACCACCTCGCGCTGGCCGTCGAGCTTGGCCTGGGTCAGGTCGTCCAGCAGCCCGCCCATGCGGTCGGCCTCCAGCCAGAGCGCCAGCTCCAGCGCGTTGGCCGGCATGGTCTCGTAGTAGTTGGTGCGGTCGGTGTTGGTGCTGCCGTTGTTGGAGGCGCCCGCCGCCTCCAGGAGCTGGTCGAACTGCCCCTCCTTCACGTTCTTGCTCCCCTCGAACATCACGTGCTCGAAGAGGTGGGCGAAGCCGGTGCGCCCCGTCCGCTCGTACCCCGAGCCGACGTGGTACCAGACGTTCACGGAGACGATGGGGGTGGAGTGGTCTTCCGACACGATCACCCTGAGCCCGTTGGGCAGGGTGAACGTCGTGTGGGGGATGCTTACCTCCTGGGCGGCCAGCGGCGCGGCCAGGAGGAGCATGGGCAGGACAAGGCGCTTCATTCGAGCGGGCCTCCCGTTGGGGGACGTGGGTGGGACGGGGAACGATACAGCGGCGGAAAACGAGCCGCCAGCCCGCCGACGGTGAACCCCGGCGGGGCGGTACGGTTCCACGAGGGGAGGGACGAGCCGTTCACCCGGGGGACGCGACGCGCAGCGGCAGGCGCATCTCCACGGTCGTCCCCCCCGGCCCGGCGCGCTCGGACACGTCCACCCCGTGCAGCGCGCGCAGCCGCTCCCCCGCGGCGGTCAGCACCGGCGCGGGGGCATCGCTCCCGCGCGGGGTGGCGGTGCGCACCTCCAGGCGCAGCGTGCCGCCCGCCGTGGTCGCCCGCACCTCCACGCACGCGGGCACCCCGTCCTCGCCCAGCGCCCCCTCCACGATGGGCTGCAGCAGCATCCGCGGGACGAGCGCGGCCTCGGCGCCGGGCTCGACGCGGGCGTCCAGCCACGCGGGCTGCTCGCGCCCCAGGGTGCGCAGGGCCAGGTACCGCTCCAGCCAGGCGAGCTCGTCCGCCAGCGGCACCGGCGGAGCCTCCCCCTCCTGCAGCGAGACGCGGAGCAGGTCGCTGAGGTCCGCCAGCGCCTTGCGGCAGCGGCGGACGTCGCGGTCCATCAGCCCGGAGACGGCGTCCAGCGACTCGAACAGGAAGCGTGGCTGCAGGTGCCCGCGAAGGCCGTCCAGCTCCGCCTGCGCCAGCCGCGCCTGGAGCTGGGCGTCCTTCACCTCGCGGGCGGTGTAGGCGCGGTGGAAGGCGACGGCATGGTACCCCGCGGCCAGCGTCCCGTAGACGAGCAGGTCGGCGGGAAGGTACCCCAGCAGGCTCAGGCGCACGGGCGCCCAGCCGGGGAGCAGCCCGCCCCCCGCCGCCGCGTGCCCCCAGGCGGCCAGGGCGGCGGCGTGCAGCGCGGTGTACCCCGCGGCGCCCGCCAGGTGCAGCCCGGCGTTGCGCAGGCGCCGCGGGCCCGCCATGGGGAAGCGGCGGCAGAGCAGCAGGACCGCGGGGGTCAGGGCGGCCCAGACCAGGTAGCGCGGCAGGGTGATGGAGAGCTGCTCGGGGAGCGACGCGTACGCCCCCACCAGCCGGCGGGTGAGGTACTGCTCCACCGCCGCGCCGCTCCCCGCCACGATCCAGGCGGCGACCCCCGCGCCCCAGAGCCAGCGCTTCCTCACCGGCGGCGCAGCTCCACCCGGTCCAGGTACATCCCGTGGTCGTCGCCGCCCTCGTGCGCGAACTGCAGCCGCGCCGTGTCGCCGCGGGCAACGCGGACGAGGCGGCGGTGGGTACGCAGCGGGGCGAAGGCCTCCACCACGAAGCGCTCGCGGTACAGCGTGCCCAGCGTGACCACGACGCCGTTGGGCGCGCTGCGCCGCTGCGCCCCGCCGAGCCGGAAGCTCAGCTCGTAGGTGCCGGGCTCCAGGGCCAGCGCCTGACGCGTGCGCAGGATGCCGGCGCGGGAGTGGGAGCCGTCCAGGTCCACGTACAGCCCGGAGCCCGGCGGCAGGTAGTCGTAGGGGTAGGTGCCCAGCAGGTCCACGGAGCCCTCGGCGACCTCCCACCGGGCGAAGGCGCGGTAGTCGGCGCGGGCGGCGCCGCGGTTCTCGGCGTCGAAGTCGTCGCGGAACACGACCCCTTCCGTGGGGGGCGACGGCGACGCGGGGGAGCAGGCGCAAGACGCCAGGGCCAGCAGCAGGGCGGCGGGGCGGCGGAGCGGTGGCATCACGCAGAGGCGGCGGTTGGGGGACCCGGGCGCGGGAGGGGCCTTTCCGGGACGTACCCGCGCGCCCTACGCAGGGTCCCGCTCGGGGGGGATGGGCAGGCGCACCTCCACGGTGACCCCGCCGCCGGGGGTGGGGCGCACCTCCAGCGACTGGCGCTCGCCGTAGAGCCCCTGCAGCCGCGCGCGGGTGTTCCCCAGCCCGATCCCGGCGCCGTCCCGCTGCCCTCCGCCGGCCGAGAGCCCCACCCCGTCGTCGGCCACGACGAGCCGCAGGGCCGCCCCGTCGCGCTCGGCCCGCACCTCCACCCTCCCCGGGGACGAGCGCGGCGCCAGCCCGTGGCGGATGGAGTTCTCGACCAGCGGCTGCAGGACCAGCCGGGGGACGGGAACGCCCAGCAGCGCGGGATCCACCCGGTACTCCACCGTGAGCCGGTCTCGGAAGCGGACGCGCTGGATGTCGACGTAGCGCTGCAGCAGGTGCAGCTCGTCGCGCAGCGCGACCTCCTGCGCCCCGCTGCGCTCCAGCGAGAGCCGCAGCAGCTCCTTCAGGTCCGCGATCATCCGCCGCGCCGCGGGGACCTCCGTCGCCATCAGGGCGGAGATGGAGTTCAGGGTGTTGAACAGGAAGTGCGGCTGGAGCTGCAGGCGCAGCACCTCCAGCCGGGCGCGGGAGAGGCGGGCCTCCAGCCGCGCCGCGCGGATCTCGCGCGCCCGGTGCGCGCGGTGGTAGACGAGCGCGTGCACCAGCGCCACGATGGCCGCGTACGCCACCAGGTCGTCGGCGAAGCGCGCCGCGAACCAGTACTGCCACCGCACCGGGACGGGCGGCAGGGGCTGGTCCGGGAGGCGGGGGTAGACGTCGACGTCGGCGACCACGGTGACCAGTGCGCTGGCGAGGGAGAAGACGAGCCACCCGCCGCAGTGCACCAGGAGCGCCCGCCCCCGCCCCGTGCGGCCCACCGGGAAGCGTTCGGCCAGGAGGATGACGAGCGGGGAGAACAGGGCGTAGCCGGCGTAGTCGGGGAGCAGGCCGCGGAAGGCGGCGGAGAAGGACCCCGGGGGAAAGACCAACAGGCGGGTGACGTACTTCCGCAGCGCCATGAGCAGGACCACGAAGGTCCACCCCGCCGCGCTCAGGAGCCAGAGCCCCGGCAGCCGCCGCACCCAGCCGAACCCGCCCGCCTCCGTCGCCTGGGTCATGGGGCTCCGCGCCGGGTGGACCGCCCCCGCCGGGCGGCCGGGGTGCGTCCCTCGAAGCTAGGGCGCGGGCGCCCCGTCCACCACCCGCCGGCCGGGCACGCCTCGTGCAAAAACGCGCCGCCCGACGTGCGCCGCCGCCCGGTCCGACGGCCGGCCGGGGCGCACCGCGACCCGGAGCGCCCGCGTGGATCCCACCGACCGCCCGCAGACCGACGCCCCCACCCCCGCGCGCGCGCCGGGCGAGGACCTGGGGCGGCTGCGCGCCATGGCGATGGAGGCGAGCCGCGCCGGGGTGGTCATCAGCGACGCCCGCGCCGCCGACCAGCCCATCGTCCACGTCAACCGCGCCTTCGAGGCGCTCACCGGCTACTCGGCCGCCGAGGCGGTGGGCCGCAACTGCCGGTTCCTGCAGGGCGGAGAGCGCGACCAGCCCGGCCTGGACGAGCTTCGCGCCGCGCTGGCCGAGGGGCGCGGCTGCACGGTCCTGCTCCGCAACTTCCGCAAGGACGGGTCGCTCTTCTGGAACGAGCTGCACGTGGCCGCGCTCCGCCAGGAGGACGGCACGCTCACGCACTTCGTGGGGATCCAGACCGACGTCACCGCGCGGGTGCGGGCCGAGGAGGAGCTGCGCGCCCGCAACGCGCAGCTCCACGAGGCCAAGGAGGCGCTGGAGGCGGCGAACGCGGAGCTGACCGAGGCGACGCGGGCCAAGGACCGCTTCATGGCCACCATGTCGCACGAGATGCGCACGCCGCTGAACGCGGTGCTGGGGCACGCGGAGCTGATGGAGATGGGGATCGCCGGCGAGCTCTCGCCGGGGCAGCGCGGCCACCTGGAGCGCATCCGCCGCAGCGGGCGGGGGCTGCTGGAGCTGATCAACGACGTGCTGGACGTGGCCCGCTCCGGCGCCGGCAGGCTGGAGGTGCGGCTGCGGGCCGTGCGCGTGCGCGGCGCCGTGGAGGAGGCGATGGCGCTGGTGGAGCCGCAGGCGCAGCGGCAGGGGCTCCGCCTCTCGGCCCGGATCCCCGACGACTGCCCCGCGGTGGCCGCCGACCTGCGCCGCCTGCGGCAGATCCTGGCGAACCTGCTCTCCAACGCGGTGAAGTTCACCGAGCGGGGAGAGGTGGTGGTCGACTGCCGCACCGACGGCGACACGGTGGCGGTGGAGGTCCGCGACACCGGGATCGGCATGGCCCCGGAGCAGCTCGCCCAGGTGTTCGAGGAGTTCTACCAGGCCGACTCCGCGCTGACGCGCGAGTTCGGCGGGTCGGGGCTGGGGCTCAGCATCTCGCGGCGCCTGGCGCGGCTGATGGGGGGCGACATCACCGCGGAGAGCGTCGCCGGGCAGGGCTCCGTCTTCCGCCTGGTCCTTCCCGCCGCGACGGAGGCGGAGGCCCGCGCGGCCCCGGCGAACGGCCAGCCCGGGGCGCCGCGCGACGCGGGGGCGACCGCCGGGCTGCCGGCGGTGGTGGTGTACGGGAGCAGCCGGCCGCTGCTGGAGAACCTGGGCCGGCGCCTGGCCCCGCGGGTGCGCATCGTGGGGTCGACGAACGCGGGGGAGGTGCCCGACCTGGTGCGCCGCGAGCACCCCACCCTGGTGGTGCTGGACGTGACCTGCAGCGACGGCGCGGGGTGGCAGGTCGCCTCGGAGCTGCGGAAGGACCCGGAGCTGGACGACGTGGCCACGCTGCTCCTCCCCTGCCTGGCGGACGAGGTGGGCGACGGCGGCCCTCCCGGGGCGCTGGACCTGGGGTGGGTGGCCATCGTCCCCAAGCCCATCGCCGCCGAGCAGCTCGCCCTCTCCGTGCGCCGCGCCCGCCGGGACGAGGACGGCGACGCCCCGTACGAGGTCCTGGTGGTGGACGACGACCCCGACGCCCGCCGCATCGCGGCGCGCGTGCTGACCTCGACCGGGGCGCGGGTGCGCGAGGCGGTGGACGGCGAGCGCGGGCTGGTGGAGATGCGCATCCGGCGGCCCAGCGTGGCCGTGCTGGACCTGATGATGCCCGTCCTCGACGGCTTCGGCGTGCTCGCCGCGATGCGGGCGGACCCGTCGCTGCGCGACATTCCCGTGGTCGTGCTGACCGCCAAGGACCTGTCTGAGGCCGAGCGCTCGTTCCTGGCGCGGACGGCGGAGGGGGTGCTGGAGAAGGGCGAGCAGCCGCTCTCCGACGTGGCCACGCTCATCCTTCGCGCGGCGGAGGCGCCCGCGGCCCTGGAGCGCACGATCTAGCCGCGCGGTCGGGCCGGCGGCCGGAGGAGCCCTCCCCCGGACGCCGGACGCGCGGCCTAGCGGGCGGCCGCCGCGGCCGCGGTTCCGCCGTCGGTCGTGCCGCCCTTCCCCGCCCCGCCGTCGTCGTCCTCGCCGTTCTCTCCTTCTTCTTCCTCACCGCGTGCGCGGAGGGCGGCGAAGTCGATCTCGTGGGACGGGATCAGCTCGACGCGGAGCAGCCTCTCCATCTGCCGCAGGGCTCCCTCGTTGTCCCTCTCCGACCGGCTGGCGGTGCAGTCCGGGGCCACGACCACGTGGAAGTCGCGCATGAAGGCGTCGCTGGCGGTGAACAGCACGCACTGCTCGCCGGTCAGGCCCGTCAGCACCAGCGTTCGCGCGCCGAGGTATTCCAGCAGGGTGTCGAGCGTGGTGGCGAAGAAGGCGGAGTGCTTGGGCTTCAGGACGAAGTAGTCGTCCTCGCCGGGCTGCAGGATCTCCACGAGCTCGCGGCCGCGGGTGTCGTCCTCGATGCAGTGCTTCACCACCCCGCGGAAGTCGCTGCGCCAGCGCCCGAAGTTGTCGTTGACGTACACGACGGGCACGCCCTGCTCGCGCGCGCGCGCGCGGAGGGCGCGGAGGCGGTGCGCCATGGGGAGCGCGTGCTCGCGCAGCCGGTCGCCGCCGTCGAACTCCAGGTCGTTGACCACGTCGATCAGCAGCAGCGCGACGGGGCAGCTCTCGGGGACGTTGCCGTGCAGGTCGGAGTTCCGGGCGGGCATCGGCTCGGCGGTCGCGGGGGCGTGGGACGGCGGCGGACGCAGCCGGGAGTGCACGCCCTACGCCAGCGCGTCCACCACCATCATCCCCCAGGCGGGGGCGACCCTCTTCGTGCGGAGGCCGGCGACGCGGAAGCCCGCCTCCTCCAGCGCGCTGCCGACGTCGGCCGAGGTGTCGACGCGGCGCAGGGGGTCGCCGCGGAGGCGGAGCCAGCGCTGGAGGATGCGCATGGAGAGGAAGTCGGCCGACCAGTCCATCAGCACGAGGCGCCCGCCGGGGCGCAGGACGCGCCGCGCCTCCGCGAAGGCGGCGGCGGGGTCCGGCCAGTCGTGCTGGGTGGATGCGGATACGGCGACGTCGAACGACGCGGGCGCGAACGGGAGCAGCCCCGCGTCCCCGGCGGCGAGCCCCCACGGCCACGGCGCGTCGGAGGCGAGGCGCGCCGCGGCGGGCCGGAGCATCCCCGGCGCGGCGTCGACCCCGACGTAGCGGCCCAGCGGCACGCCCCAGTCCCGCAGGCGCGGCACCAGCGCCCCGGTGCCGCAGCCGACGTCGAGCAGCGCGGCGCCGGCGGGAACGGTGGAGAGGGAGGGGCGGAGGAGGGCGAGGGTGCGGCGCGTGTACCCCGCCCAGCGGCGGTCGTAGCGCGAGGCGGCCGCGTCGTACGCCCGCGCGACCTCGCCGCGGCTCCCGCGGGCGGCGGTCGAGCTGCCCGCGGGGGGTGGCGGCTCCCGCGGGAGACCGCCCGGCGGCCGCGTCAGGAGAGCCAGACGCGGTGGCGCTCGACCAGGTCAAGCAGGCTCTCCATGTCGAACTCCAGCCCGTAGCGCTGCGAGAGCGAGGAGATGGCGTCCATGTCCGCCGGACCCGACGGCGGGACGACGACGGCGACGGCCGCGTAGTACGCCTCCAGCCCGCCGGGCGTGGAGAGGGCCAGGAAGCGCGCCCGGACCTTGCCGGCGTTCCAGAAGGTGTGGAGGACGCCCGTGGGCAGGACGATCCACTCCCCCGGCCCGAGCTGCCTCACCGCATCTCCCACCTGCACCGTCAGGGCGCCCGCCAGGACGTGTAGCGTCTCCGTCTCGCGCTCGTGCTTGTGCAGGGGGAGCGCGACGCGCCCGGCGGGCAGCTCGTGCTCGATCACCGTCAGCGCCCCGCCCGTCTCCGCCGCCGCGACGCGCAGGATCCCGCCGAAGGTGCGGATCGATACGTCCGCTCCGGCGGCGAGCGCGGTCGGCGGGTCGGCGAGGGCGGTGGGGGTGGCGGACGTCATGGACGGGCTCCGGTGCAGTCGTGGGATGGGCGGTCGGTGGGCCGACGAACTCTGGCGCGATGGCGCGCAGGAAGGGTGCCGCGGGTCCGGGGGCGCCGCGGGTGAGGCGGGGCGCTGCGGGTGAGGGGGGTCCGACAAGCATCGGGGAGGCCCGCCAGACCGCCTGCGAATGAATTCGCGGCTCAGAAAGGCACGAAGTCCGCCTTCGCGGGCTTCACATCGCCGGTTCCGCGGCCGCATGCGTGTTCCCGACGCGGTGGCGGCGCTTCTGGTCGAGGACGTACGCCGTCACCGAAGGCACGTTGCGTTCGGAGACGGAGAGAACGCCATATCCGCCCTGCCATTTGAAGAATTCGCCGGGCGAGACGACCTGCGTCACCAGATGCGACGAGGCACCTTTCATTCGCTTCACCAGATGCGAAATGGCGAGCGTTGGCGGATACCGCACCAACACGTGGACGTGGTCCGCGACACCGCCGATCGCGATGACGTCCGCACCGACTCCCGCCGCCGAATCCCGGATGCACGCGTAGACCGCTCCTTCGATCTCCCCATGGATCAACGGCAACCGATCCCACGTCGACCACACGAGATGCGCATAAACCCGCGCGTACGTCCCTGTCATCCGACCCTCGATCCGTAGTCCAGTCCGCGGAGGCGGACTTCGTGCATTTCCTAGCCGCGAATTGATTCGCAGGCGGTGTCGCGGGCCTCGCGAACGTTTGACCAACCTCGAAATCTCGCGGACACCGCAGCCAAGCTCCGCCCCGCCTACGCCGCCTCCAGCACCCCGAACGCGTAGCGCCATCCGAACCCCTCGATCAGCTCCAGCATCCGCGTGACGGGCAGCCCCATCACCGCGTAGAAGTCTCCCTCGATCCCCTCCACGATCGCGGAGCCGAAGCCCTGGATTCCGTAGGCGCCGGCCTTGTCCATCGGCTCGCGGGTGTCCACGTACCGCTCGTACGCGCGTCGGTCCAGCGCGCGGAAGCGGACACGCACGCGCACCAGGTCGGAGCGCACCCGGCCGCCGTGCGCCACCGCGATGCCGGTGCAGACCAGGTGCTCGCGGCCCGAGAGGCGCAGCAGCATCTCGACCGCGTGCTCGCGGTCGCGCGGCTTCCCCAGCACGTCGCCGTCCACCACCACGATCGTGTCGGAGCCCACGACCAGCGCCTCGGGGCGCTGCGCGGCGATGGTCAGCGCCTTCTCGCGCGCCAGGCGCTCGGCGTGTCCCTCGGGCGTCTCCCCGTCCAGGTAGCTCTCGTCGATGTCCGCGGGCACCGTGTCGAACGGCAGCCCCAGGCGGCCGATGAGCTCCGCGCGCCGCGGCGACTGCGAGGCCAGGACGAGCGGGGGCGGGGTCGGGCTGTCGGTCATCTGCGCGCTGTGGTTCGGGACGGCGGCCATGGAGCGGGATCTCCGGGCGGTGACAATACCGTTCCCCGGGGCGGATGCAAGCTCGGGGTGGCGAATCGCGGGGCGGCTCACCGCTCCAGGATCAGCGTCACCGGGCCGTCGTTCACCAGCTCCACGTCCATCATCGCGCCGAACTCGCCCGTCTCCACCGGGCGTCCCGTCGCGCGCAGGAGGGCCAGGAAGCGCTCGTAGAGGGGGATCGCCACCGCGGGCCGGGCCGCCTCCACGAAGCTGGGGCGCCGGCCCTTGCGCGCGTCGCCGTACAGGGTGAACTGGGAGACGACGAGCAGCGCGCCGCCGGCCTCCTCGACCGAGCGGTTCATCTTCCCCTCCTCGTCCGCGAAGATGCGGAGGCCCACCACCTTGTCGGCCATCCACGCCAGCGTCTCCTCCGTGTCGGCGGCGGTGATGCCGACCAGGAGCAGGAGGCCGCGGCCGATCTCGCCGGTCGTGCGGCCGTCGACGGTGACCCTGGCTCGCGACACGCGCTGCAGGACGACTCGCATCAGGGTTCTCGATAGAGGAGGCGGAGAAACGCGCGCGGGAGTATACGTCCGCGGCCCCTCACCGGGCGAGGCCGTTCCCCGGCAGGCGGGGAGCGCCGACATCGCGTCAGGACGGAGGGACGTTTCGCGTCACCGCTTGCCATCGCCCCGACCGCGGATACATTCCGTATGCCGCCCCTCTCGGGTCGCGGCAACCGGGCGGGCGCCACGTTTCGGCGCCCTCCCCTCCCCCCGCCGATGGAGATCCATCATGAACAAGCTTTCGCTGGACGTCGACGATCTCGAGGTGGGCTCGTTCTTCCTGGAGGCCCAGCCGGGCGTGCTCGCCGCCGCGGCCCCGCGCACCTACGACTGGCGCTGCGTCAACTCCGTGCAGGAGACCTGCGTCTGCTCGCTGGACCCGAAGCAGTGCGGCGGCACGTACACCTGCGCCTGAGCCGCCGAGAAGCGGCCAGCAGCAACGAGCCCCCCGCGCCGAAGTGGCGTGGGGGGCTCTTCGTCGTACCGGCAGGCCGGGAGGTTGTCTGCGACGGCGCGGAGCAGTACCGTGCGGCACGTGATCCAAGCCCCTCTCGCGTTCACTCCGACCATGAGCGATCCGCCTTCCGCCGTTCTGACGCCCACGCTGGAGCCTCGTTCCGTCGTGGTGGACGGCGTGCGCTGGGAGTACCTCGTCGGCGGGGAGGGCGCGGGGCCGCCGCTGCTCGCGCTGCACGGGGCGTTGGGCGGGGCGGAGTCCATCGCGTGGTTCGCCCGGCTCCTGGCGGCGCGCCGGAAGGTGATCGCGCCCACGCTCCCGGCGGTGTCCACTACGTACGAGGTGGCGCGGGGGATCTCCGCCGTCCTGGACGCGGAGCGGGTGCGGGTCGCGGACGTGATCGGCGGCTCGTACGGGGGGATGGTGGCGCAGGCGATCCTGCAGGAGCGGCCGGAGCGCGTGGGCCGGGTGGTGATCGCCGGCACGGGCGCACCCGATCGGGACCGAGCGAGCGGCGAGGGCTGGGTGACGGCGCTCCTGGCCGTCCTGCCGATGGGACTGCTGCGATCGCTCGCCCGCCGCAAGCTCGCGGCCCACCTGAAGGTGGATGCGCCGCCGGAGGCGAGGGAGCGCCTCGCCGCCTCCAGCGGGCTGGTCCACCGCGCCATCGATGGCCTGACGCGCGACCTCTCCTGGCCCGGATCCGCCTCTCCTACGCCTTCAACCGCATGCCGGTGACCTCGTTCTCCCCGCATCCCGTGCTGATCCTGGAATCGGACGACGACCCCATGGTCGACGCCGTCGCCCGCGCCCGCCTCCGAGACGCGTTCCACACCGCCGAGGTGCGCACCTTCTCCGGCGCCGGCCACCTGATCTCCATCCTCCGCACCGACGAGATGCTGGAAGCGGTGGAGGACTTCCTGTCTCGCTGACCTCCCGCGCCTCGGACAGCGCCGGCCGGAGCGCTGCCGACCGGTTTTCACGCGGAGGCGCGGAGGTCGCGGAGACGCGGAGAACTACGCGGGAGAGAGGTGTTCTCCGCGCCTCCGCGTACTCCGCGTCTCCGCGTCCCACGAACGTCCCCGGCCGCTCGCGACGCGACCAGCGGAAACGAGAAGCGCCCCGGCCGGATGATCCCGGCCGGGGCGCTCCATCGTCCGTCGGAGGCCTACTCCTCGGTCTTGCCCAGCGCCGCGGGGGGCCGCGCGCGGCCCACGACCCCGGCGAGGGCGACGATGGTCAGGACGTACGGGATGATGGTGACGAACTGCGACGGGATCGCCTCGTAGCCCTGCAGGCGGATCTGCAGCGTCTCCGCCGCGGCGAAGAGCAGGCAGGCGATGCCGGCGCGGAGCGGGTCCCAGCGCCCGAAGATGATGGCCGCCAGGGCGATGAAGCCGCGGCCGGCCGTCATCTGGTCGGTGAACTGGTGCTGGTCCAGCGCCAGGTAGGCGCCGCCCAGCCCCGCCAGCACGCCGGACCCCAGCACCGCCAGGTAGCGCACCCGCTTCACCGGGATGCCCAGGGTCTCCGCCGCCTCCGGGTGCTCGCCGACCGCGCGCACCCGCAGGCCGAACGCCGTGCGGTGGACGAGCCAGGCCACCGCGGGGATGGCGAGCAGCCCCATCACCAGCAGCGGGTTCACCGCGCCGTCGAAGCCCTCCACGCGGGGAGAGTTGGACGACGAGTCGAACGCCAGCCGCAGGAAGAAGCGCGTGGCGCCCACGACGAGCAGGTTGATGGCGATGCCCACCACCACCTGGTCGGCGCGGGAGCGGATGGAGGCCACCGCGTGGACCGCCGCGAAGAGCAGCCCCGCCGCCGCGCCGCAGAGCACGCCCACCCAGGCGCTGCCGCCGTAGTAGCTGCCCAGCGCCGCGCCGAACGCCCCCGAGAGCATGAACCCCTCGAGCGCCAGCGAGACCACCCCCGCGCGCTCCGCCAGCGCGCCGCCGGCCGCCGCGAACAGGTAGGGAACCGCGATGCGCAGGGTCTGGGCGAGGAAAGCCAGGAGCATCATGGGGCCACCCCCCGTCGAGTCGACCGCAGCAGCCTTCGGACCTCGGGAACGGAGACCGCCACCGCCAGGATCACCACCGCCTCCAGCACCTCCACCATCTGCTTGGGCACCAGCGCGTGGATCGCCAGCCCTCCCTGCGAGAGCGTGGCGAAGAGGAGCGCGGCCAGCACCACGCCGAAGGGGTTGTTGCGCCCCACCAGCGCCACCGCGATCCCCAGGAAGCCGGAGCCCCCCGCGAAGCCCTCCTCGTAGTAGTGCTTGTAGCCCAGCACGTAGTTCACCCCGCCGATCCCCGCGATGGCGCCGGAGACCATCAGCGCCCGGATCCAGACCCCGCCCACGCGCACCCCGCCGTACTCCGCCGCCTCGGGCTGCAGGCCCACGGCGCGCAGCTCGTAGCCGCGGCGCGTGCGGAACAGGTAGACCCAGACCAGCACGGCCGCCAGGACCGCCAGCAGGATCGTGGCGTTGGCCGCCGAGCCGTGGAACGAGGGGAAGGCCTCCGACAGGCGCGGCAGGGTTCCCGTCTCGATCTCGGGCGTGTGCAGCGACTCGGGCACGTGCAGGTGCGCCGCCACGGCCCAGTTCAGGATGGCCAGCACGACGAAGTTCAGCATGATGGTGACGATCACCTCGTGCGCCCCGAAGCGCGCCTTCAGCACGCCCGGCACCGCGCCCACCGCGCCGCCGCCCGCCGCGGCGGCCAGGATCAGGAGCGGCACCGCCAGGAGCCCGGGCAGGGAGCCGGGAAGGACCATCCCCAGCACCGCGGCCGCGAAGCCGCCCGCCGCGAGCTGGCTCTCGGCGCCGATGTTGAAGACCCCGGCGCGCAGGCCCAGGGCGACGGCCAGGCCGGTGAAGGTCAGCGTCGTCGCCTTGTAGAGCACCTGGCCCAGGCCGTAGGGGTTGCCCCACGTCCCCTCCAGCAGCAGGCGGTACACGGCGCCGGGCTGCTGGCCGAACATCAGGATCAGCGCGTCGCCCACCACCAGCGCGACGAGCAGGGCCACCACGGGCGGAAGGAGCGCCTCCTCCAGCATCACGGCCAGGCGGCCGCGGCGCGGCGCGGCGGCGGGGGCTGCCGCGGTGGCGCTCATTCGTGCGCTCCCGCGTGCGCGCCGGTCATGTAGCGGCCCAGCACCTCCTCGTCCGCCTGGGCGCGGGGGAGCACGGCGGCGATGCGGCCGTCGTACATCACCGCGATGCGGTCGGAGAGCGCCAGGACCTCGGTGAGGTCGGCCGACACCAGGAGAACCGCCTTTCCGGCCGCGCGGGCCTCGCGCAGCTGTGCGTGGATGAACTCGATGGCGCCCACGTCCACGCCGCGCGTGGGCTGCGACGCCAGGAGCACGTGGAACGAGCGCCCCATCTCGCGGGCGATCACCACCTTCTGCTGGTTCCCGCCGGAGAGGGCGCGGGCGGGGAGGGACGCGTCGGTGGGGCGGATGTCGTAGTCGCGGATCCGCTCCTGGGCGTTCTTCGCCACGCGGCCGGTGTCCATCAGCCCGCGCCGGGCGAAGTGGTGCTGCCGCCCCAGGACCAGGTTGTCGGCCACCGAGTAGTCCAGCACCAGCCCGCGGTGGTGGCGGTCCTCGGGGATGTGGGAGAGACCCGCGTCACCGCGCTCGCGCACGCCCATCGCCGTGAGCTCGCGCCCGCTCATGCGGATGGAGCCCGCCTCGGGCGCGCGCAGGCCGGCGATGGCCTCCACCAGCTCCGTCTGCCCGTTCCCCTCCACCCCCGCGATCCCCAGGATCTCGCCGGGGGCCACGTCCAGCGACACCCCGTCCACCACCACGATGCCGCGGCGGTCGCGCACGGTCAGGTCGGAGATGGTGAGCGCCGAGCCGCCGGCGCCGGTCGCCGCGCGGGCGCCCTCGTGCGCCGGAAGGACGACGTCGCGGCCCACCATCGCCCGCGCGATCTCGGCGGGGGTCGTGGACTTCGTCTCCATCCTCGCCACGGTCCGCCCCTGGCGCATGACGGTGATGTGGTCGGAGATCTCCATCACCTCGTCCAGCTTGTGGGTGATGAGGATCACCGTGCCGCCCTCGGCCCGCAGGCGCCGCAGCACCTCCCACAGCTCCGTCACCTCCGGCGGGGAGAGGACGGCGGTGGGCTCGTCCAGGATCAGGATGCGCGCGCCGCGGTAGAGCGTCTTCAGGATCTCCACCCGCTGCGCCTGCCCCACGCTCAGCTCCGAGACGGTGCGGTCGGCGTCCACCGCCAGGCCCGTCCTCTCGCCCAGGGCGCGCACCTCCTCGGCGGCGCGGCGGCGGTCGAAGACCAGCCCCCGGCGCGGCTCGCTGCCCAGCACCACGTTCTCCGCCACGGTCAGCGTGGGCACGAGCATGAAGTGCTGGTGCACCATGCCCACCCCCGCCGCGATGGCGTCGCGCGTCGTCCACCCGGTCACGTCGCGCCCGTCGACCCGCACCGCGCCGGCGTCGGGGCCGTACATCCCGCCCAGGATGCGCATCAGGGTGGACTTGCCCGCCCCGTTCTCGCCCACCAGCGCGTGGATCTCGCCGCGGCCCACCTGCAGCGAGGCGCCGCGGTTGGCCTGCACGGCGCCGAACGCCTTGTGGACGTCGGCCATCTCCACCGCCAGGGCGGATCCGGCCGCGGAGGTCGCGGGGGCGCTCACGAGCTGGGCACCTTGATGCGCCCGGCCACGATGTCGGCCTTGATCTGCTCCACGCGGGCGCGGACGGAGTCGGGGATCAGGTGGCGGTTGTTCTGGTCGTAGACGTAGCCCACGCCGTTCTCGGCCAGGCCGAAGGAGAAGATCCCGCCGCGGAAGGTCCCCTGCTCCACCCGCTTCACGGCGTCGTACACCGCCTCGTCCACGCCCTTCACCATGGAGGTGAGCACGTGGCCGGGGGCCTCGTTCCACTGGTCGGCGTCCACCCCGATGGCGAACTTGTTCCGCGCGCGCGCGGCCTCGAACACGCCCAGCCCGGTGGAGCCGGAGGCGTGGAAGATCACGTTCACGCCCTGCTGGTACTGCGACAGCGCCAGCTCCTTCCCCTTCCCCGGGTTGCGGAAGGCCTCGGGGGTCACGCCGGCGTACTGGGCGATGACCTGGCAGTCGGGGCAGACGTGCTTCACGCCCGCGCGGTAGCCGGCCTCGAACTTGTGGATCAGCGGGATGTCCATCCCCCCCACGAAGCCCACCTTCTTTGAGCCGCCCACCAGCGCGGCGATGGCGCCCACGAGGAACGACCCCTCCTCCTCGCGGAACTTGAGCGCGGCCAGGTTCGGGGGCGGCTGGACGACGTTGCCGGCCTGGTCCTGCGCTACCGCGAAGTCCACCCCGGCGAAGCGCACGTCCGGGTACTCCCTGGCCAGCGCGGTCAGGTCGTCGGTGAAGATGAAGCCCACGCCGATCACCAGCCCCGCCCCCTCGGCCGCCAGCAGGCGCAGGCCGGCCTCGCGGTCGGAGCCCTCGCCGGGCTCGATGAAGAGCGGGGTGATGCCGAAGTCCTTCTGCGCGCGCTCGGCGCCCAGGTAGGCGCCGTCGTTGAACGACTTGTCGCCGCGCCCGCCCACGTCGAAGACGATCCCGACCCGCTTCCCCGTCCCGACCGCGGCCGCCTTGCTCGTGGGGCGCACGAAGAGCAGGCCGAGGTGGACGACGAAGAGGGCGGCGATCAGGAGAAGGAGCTTCCGCATCGGTCTCGGGATCGGGGTGTCGCGGCGCGCCACGGCGGGCGCGCGGAAGGTCGTGCGGTCGGAACGTTCGGCGGCGCGGAAACTTCGTGCGCCCCGGCCACTCGCGCAAGCGCGGCGCGGCGTTTCCAACCTGCGCGGCCGCTGCGTCCGCCGTCAAGCGGCGGGAAAGGCGCACCGCGGTGGCACCGAGGGCGTCCGCAGACCCGGCGGACGCCCCCTGGCTTCGTTCGCCCGGCGGCAAGGTCGGCACGAGGCCGGGTCTCACCGCCAGCCGCCCCTACCTTTTTCACGCGGAGACGCCGAGAACGCGGAGACGCGGAGAAACTCCCGGCGCTCCTCCGCGGCTCTCCGTTTCTCCTCCGCGTCTTTCACGATCGTCGCCTGCCGCGCGCGAAGTCCCTCGGCGGAAACGGATGCTCAGCCGACGACGGCGGGGGACGCGGGGCCTTCGTGCAACGGGAGCGGGGCCGGAGGGATCTCCCCCGACCCCGCCCGCGATCGTCCGAAGTCCGCCCCTTCAGCTCGCCAGCTTGCCCGCGATCTCCACCAGCCGGCGCGCCTGGTACTGGATGGCGGACTTGACGGGGTCCGGCATCGGCTCGCCGTTGGCGGTGACGCTGGCGCCGTACGGGTTTCCGCCCGATTGGAAGAGGACGGGGTCGGTGTAGCCCGGCGGCACCAGGATGCAGCCCCAGTGCATGAAGGTGGTGTAGAGGCCGATCAGCGTGGACTCCTGCCCGCCGTGCGCGTTCTGCGCGCTGGTCATGGCGCTGGCTGCCTTGTTCGCCAGCTTCCCCTGCGCCCACAGCGGGCCTAGCTGGTCGATGAACGCACGCATCTGGCTGGCGGACACGCCGAAGCGGGTGGGCGCGCTGAACAGGTAGGCGTTCGCCCACTCCATGTCGTCCAGCCCCGCCTCGGGCACCTGGGCGGTCTTCTCCGCCTGGGCGCGCCAGGCGTCCTGCCCGTTCACCACGCCCTGCGGCGCGGTCTCGCGCACCTTCAGCAGGCGCACCTCCG
This sequence comes from Longimicrobiaceae bacterium, assembly GCA_030146875.1. Classification (GTDB taxonomy): domain Bacteria; phylum Gemmatimonadota; class Gemmatimonadetes; order Longimicrobiales; family Longimicrobiaceae; genus JASLAX01. Next base: position 22,317 of record JASLAX010000007.1, on the reverse strand, counting down.
CCCCGGCGCCCCGCGCGGCCTCGGCGGCGGTCTCGGCCATCTGGTGGTTCGTGCCGTACGTGCTGTAGTAGACGATGGCCAGTCGAACGTTGCTCATCTCCCCTCCCCTTCCCCATGCCGGGTTCTCGGTTGGCCCCCGGGGCGGCCCCTCCGCCCCGCCGAGCCGATCCTTGCCCTCCCGCCCTGCACGTGCCGGACCGGGGGAACCGACCCGCGCCCCGGCGGCACGCGTCCGCGCGGCCCGGCATGCGTCTCGCCGTCCGGCCCGCGGACCACGTCCGCTGGGCTTTCCCGAGTCGGTGCGCTACGACCCTGGCCACGACGCGTTCCTGGTCATCACGCCCGGCGGCGGCGACGTGCGGCTGATCCGCGGCCTGTGGCAGCCCGCCGACCCGGGCGTGGACACCAGGCGCGGCCCCGTCGCCATCCCGCTCGTCCTGCAGGACGCCCGCGACATCGCCGCCTACCTCTACTCGCTGAAGTAGACGGGTCGGAGGCCGATCTCCGGCCGACCTCCTGCCGTTCTCCTCCGCGCTCCCCTTCGCACCTCCGCCTCTCGGCGCTCCCGATCCCCCCTGATCCCCCATCCTCCGCGTCCGCGTCGACGGGCCGCGGGCGACGGCGGGCCGGACGGGGCCCGGTAGCACCGCCCTGGCTTCCCTCCTGCATCACCGCCGGCCTGCCCGCCGCGGACGCACGGGACGGGAGCGGGCGAGGGAGGCGACCCGGCCCACCTTCCCCGGTGGCGAGGGGACGGCGGACGCCACCCGCCGCACATGTAAGTCGTTGAACATATTTCGGATAGAGCCACGCGCGGCTACATTTGACGTTTCCCCCTCCGCGGGGACGAGCGCCGGGGTCCCGGCGCGCCCCATCCACCCGGAAGCCAGCCGACCGATGGAGTATCACCTCACGCCGCAGGAGCTGGAGAGCGCGCAGAGGCGGATCGAAGCGCTGCGGAAGCGAGCGCAGGAAGCGCGAGCGGAGATGGAGTCGCTGCTCGACGACGCGCTGGGCGAGGTGCAGCGCGTGCTGCAGGACCTGCGGATGAAGGACGAGATCCTGGCGTCGTCGCAGCAGATGCTGGACGCGGAGCAGCAGCGCTACGAGGAGCTCTTCGACCTGGCGCCCGACGCCTACCTGGTCACCGACCGCATGGGCGCCGTGCAGCAGGCCAACCGCGCCGCCGCCGCGCTCTTCCGCGTGCCCGAGGCGCGGCTGGTGGGGCGCTCGCTGTCGGCGTTCGTGGAGGCGGGGGAGCGGAAGGCGTTCCAGCGCCAGCTCCTGCGCCTCTCCCGCGGCGAGCGGGTGGAGGACTGGGAGATCCGCCTGCAAGACGGCGACGTGCACGCCGCCGTCACCGTGGTGTCGGGCGAGGACGGGCACGGCGCGCGCCTGGGCCACCGCTGGCTGATCCGCGACGTCACCCAGCGGCGGCGCGCGGAGGAGGCGGCGCTGCGGCTGATCGAGGAGCAGGCGCACCGCGCCCACGCCGAGGCCGCCCAGCGCCGCGCCGCCTTCCTGGCCGAGGCCGGCCAGGTGCTGGCCGAGTCGCTGGACCACGAGACCACCCTGGCGAACGTCGCCCGGCTGGCCGTGCCGCGGGTGGCCGACTCCTGCGTCGTCTACGGCGTGGCCGAGGAGGGGCAGGTGCGGCGGCTGGGCGCGTCCCACGTGGACCCCGAGAAGGAGAGGCGCCTCCACGCGCTCCTCCGGTCCCGGCCCTTCGACCCCGACTCGCCCGAGCGCCCCGTGGCGCGCGTGCTGCGCACCGGCGGGCCCGAGGTGATCCCCGAGGTGGCGGCGGAGGCGGGGCTGCCGGACGGCGGGGGGCGGGACCTGGCGCCGCGATCGCTGATCGTGGTCCCGCTCGTGGCGAGGGGCCGGGTGCTGGGCGCCATCTCGCTGGGCTGGAGCGAGGAGGGCCGCGGCTTCACCCCCGAGAGCCTTCCGCTGGCGCAGGAGCTGGCCGGCCGCGCCGCGCTGGCGATCGACAACGCCCGCCTCTACACGGCCGCGCAGCAGGCCAGCGAGGCCAAGTCCGAGTTCCTGGCCAGCATGTCGCACGAGCTGCGCACGCCGCTCAGCGTCACGCTCGGCTTCGCGGACCTGCTCCTGCTGGGCGTGCCCGAGGGGGTGCCGGACTCCGCCCGCTCCCACGTGGAGCACATCCGCACCGCGTCGCAGCACCTGCTGCAGCTCGTGGAGCAGGTCCTCACCTTCTCCCGCATCGACGCGCTGCGCGAGACGGTGGCGCCGGCCACGGTGGACCTGGCGGAGGTGGCGGGCGAGACCGCGGCGCTGATCGAGCCGCTCGCCGCCGCGAGGGGCCTGGCGCTCTCCGTGCGGATGCCGGAGGGGATGGCGTCCATCCGCACCGATCCCGCCCGCCTGCGCCAGGTGCTCTTCAACCTGCTCGCCAACGCGGTGAAGTTCACGGACCGCGGCGAGGTGGCGCTGGAGGCCCGCCAGGAGCGGGGGCGGGTCGTGCTGGAGGTGCGGGACACCGGGCGGGGGATCCCCGCGGACCACCTGGAGCGGATCTGGGAGCCGTTCCACCGGGTGGAGGAGACGGGCGCGGAGACGCCCGGAGGCACCGGGCTGGGGCTGGCGATCGCCCGGCGGCTGGCCCGGCTCCTGGGCGGCGACGTGCGCGTGGACAGCGCGCCCGGCCGCGGCAGCACGTTCACCGTGGACCTGCCCGCGGACTGCGGGGCGCCCTGAGCCCGCGCGGGAGCGGGGTGGGAGGAGGAGGGAGGATGGGAGTGGAGCAGATCCCCACCGGCATCGCGGGCTTGGACCGCCTGCTGAACGGCGGGCTTCCCCGCGGCGGCCTGCACGTGGTGGTGGGCCGCCCCGGCGCCGGCAAGAGCGTGCTGGCCCACCAGCTGGGCGCCGAGTGGATCCGGCGCGGCGGCAAGGTGCTGTACCTGACCGCGCTGGTGGAGACCCACCAGACGCTGATCGCGCAGGCCCGCTCGTTCCGCTTCTTCGACCCCTCCACCGTGCCGGGATCGTTCTACTACGCCTCCCTCTACCCCGCCCTGGCGCGCGGCGGCCTGGCCGGGGTGCGCGAGGAGATCAGCCGGCTGCTGCGCGAGCACGCCCCCACGCTGATGGTGGTGGACGGCGTCCACGCCCTCAAGGCGATCGCCGCGTCTCGGCTGGAGTACCAGCGCTTCATGCACGAGATGGAGGCCGAGGCCACCCTGACCGGCGCCTCCACCCTCATGCTGGTGCACCCCGAGGGCAGCATGTCGTCCGACCCCACCTTCACCATCGCCGACGGCGTCGTGCGCCTCTCCGTCCGTCGCGTGGGGCTGCGCTCCCTGCGGACGATCGGCGTGGAGAAGCTCCGCGGGGTGGCGCACGTGGGCGGCTGGCACTCGTTCGAGATCGGCGCGAACGGGATCCGCGTCTTCCCCCGCCTGGAGTCCCTCGTCGCCGGCGAGCTGAGCCACATCGACTCCGATCCTCCGCTGGCGGCGGAGGAGGACCTGCTGGCGTTCGCGGTGGAGGACATGCACGACCTGATCGGGGGCGGGGTGGCCCGCGACTCCGTCACGCTCCTGGTGGGCACTCCGGGCTCCGGGAAGACGCTGCTGGGCCTGTCGTTCCTGGCGGCCTCCGCGCAGGCGGGGGAGCCGGCGCTGCTCCTGGGCTTCCACGAGAAGCCCGAGGTCCTGCTCCAGAAGGCCGACGCCGTGGGCCTGCCGGTGCGGAAGGGGATCGAGGACGGCCTGCTCCACCTGCACTGGCGCGCCCCGGCCGAGCTGATGGCGGACGAGTTCGCCGACTGGCTGCTGGAGTTCGTTCGGGAGGCCGGCATCCGCCGCCTGGTGATCGACGCCATCGAGGACGTGCGCCAGGCCATCATCCCTCGCGAGCGCGAGGTGTACTTCCTGGGGGCGCTGGCCAACCGCCTGCGCGACGGCAACGTCGCCACCTTCATGATGCAGGACATGCCGCGCATCGCCGGGGTGAACTTCGACCTGCCCATGGCGGAGCTGTCGGCGCTGATGGACAACGTGCTGCACACCCGCTACGTGGAGGACGGCGCGGACATGCACCGCCTGATCGGCGTGCTGAAGATCCGCGCGCGCCACCACGACCACTCGCTGCGCGAGTTCCAGATCACGGCCAAGGGGCTGCGGGTGGGCAAGCCCTTCAAGCGCGGCGACGCGCTGCTCACCGGCTTCGCCGGCGGACGTGGGATCCTGGGACGCTGATGCGAAGGCGCGTGCTGGTTGCGGACGACGAGCCGGCCATCACCGAGCTGATGGCCAGCATCCTGGCCCACGCGGGGTTCGAGGTGCTGCGTGCGCACGACGGCCCCGAGGCGCTCTCCGTGGCCCGCGAGCAGCGGCCCGAGGTGGCGCTGATCGACGTGATGATGCCGGGGCTGGACGGCCGCGACGCCTGCCGCGCCCTGCGCATGGAGCCCTCGCTCCGCGGCCTGCCCATCGTGCTGTTCAGCTCCGCGGACGAGCAGGACGTGGACTGGAGGAGCGCCGGCGCCACCACCTTCCTGCAGAAGCCCTTCTCCATCCGCGACCTTCCCGCCCTGGTGCACCGGGTGCTGGGGGACGGGAGCGGAGGCACGCCGGCCTGACGCCCACCCGTGGGTGGCCCCGCTGCGAGCGCGTCGTCGAGCGCGCTCCGCGGGGCGGGCGGAGAACGCCGCCCGCCGTGGTCCCTCAGCGGATCGGGAGCTCCGTCCGGCACACGTGCGTGCCGCAGAAGACGTACGCGCGGTCGTCCGCGCCCATGCTGAAGAGCGCGCCCGCGTAGTCGATCCCCCTGCCGTCCGTGGCCTGCCCCTCGACGGTCATGGGTCCCAGCACGCGCGTGGTGGTGCCGTCGCGCTCCAGCAGGCGCAGGATGTGGCGGTCCGACGCGTCGTTGGTGAACAGGATCTCGCCGGTGGACAGGGCTCCGAGGGGCGTCCTGGCGGGGCTGGGCTCCCAGGTCCGGCCGCCGTCGCGCGAGCGCCGCTCGTAGGTGTAGAGCACGTTTCCCGATGCCGCGAGCGCCCAAACGCTGAACGGCGACTCGTGGTTGCCCACGATGGCCGCCTGCGACCACGTGACCCCGCCGTCGCCGCTGACGGCCAGCGATCCCATCGGGTTGCAGCCGCCCCCGCTGAACGGGCAGTGCTGCCAGTACCCGCTCGCGTACAGCTTTCCGTCCTGCGTCTGCACGATGGGGCCCGCCTGCCGGATGTGGTAGATCTCCCAGGTGGCGGGGGGAGCGGCCCAGATGGCCCGCGGCGGCCCCCAGGTGCGCCCCTCGTCGCTGGAGAAGCGGACGACCCTCCCGTTCTGCGCGGCCAGCCGTCCGTCCCGCAGGCGGTTGATCTGCGCCTCCCCGTGCAGGCCCTCCGTGTGCCAGATCCACGTGAGGGTGGAGGCATCGTATCTCGCGAGGCCGATCAGGGCGTCGCCGCCGGCGAGCGGCGCCCCGTTGAGCGCGCCCAGGTGGGGCGGCGGGATGGTGTAGACCGGGGCCTCGAACCCGCCCGCGTACTCCAGCCGGCCCATCGGGTCCGAGGTCCGGAAGAAGCCCTGGTGGCGCAGGTTCACGTAGAAGCGCCCGCGGGTGTAGCGGGCCACGTCGCGCGTGTGGTTCTCCACCCCGTACGCCGCGTGGTCCAGGAAGCGCTCCCAGGTCGCGCCGCCGTCGCGCGAGCGGTGCAGCCGCAGGTACAGCGCGCCGTCGTCGCCCACGCGCAGGTGCCCGCCCTTCTCGTCGCCCGGGTAGGTGATGGGGGTGAAGGTGCGCCCGCCGTCCATGGTGAGCAGGGCGTTCCGCTCGTGCTCCGCCGTGATGATCATCCCGCCGCCGGCCGGCGCGACGAGCCGCACCGGCGCGCTCAGCAGGTGGGGCCGGTCGGCGCGGCGCTGCCACGTCGCGCCCTCGTCGTCGGACACCATCACGTCGAAGTTGGTGACGATGTACATCGTGGGCGCCGCACCCTCCTCCGCCGCGAAGGCGAAGCGGAAGGTGTCGAAGGTCGTGCCGATGGGCTTCTGCGTCCACGCTCCGCCGCGCCAGCGGTACACGCGGTCGGTGCCCAGCAGGTACAGGGTGTTGTCGGTGGAGCGGAACGCGGGGATCCCGGAGCCGGGGGCGCTGATCGGCGTCACCAGGTCCGTGTCGAACCGGTAGATCGCGTACCCCACCCCGTGCGCGTGGATCAGGGCGGACTGGTCGTCCAGGAAGCTGACCTGGAACAGCTCGCCGAGCTGAGGGTTCAGCCTGCGCCAGGAGCGGCCGCCGTCCTTGGAGATGAAGCTGCCGTTGGCGATCACCACGTCCGCCCGCGCCTCCAGGAGCTGGAACTCGCCGAAGGCGCTGTGCCGCCAGGGGATGGCTTCCGTGTACTTCACGAAGTTGATCCCGGTGCCGGTGCCCCCGGTGTTGCCGGGGCCGGTGGTCTTGGGGTCGCACCCGGCGAGCGTGGCCAGCAGGGCCAGGCCGGACGCCACCCCCGTCAGGGCGCCGCGGCGGACCTCGGATGAACGGACCATGGTGTCTCGATCTGGTGGAGGAAGTGGGAGCGGGTCGGTTGCGGCCTTGGACGACGACGGTCGGGGAACGATGGAGACGACGCCCGCGCTCGCCCGCGTCTCCATCCGGCGGGTCCGCTTCAGATGCGCTCGACCTGGATGGTGTAGGCGCCCTGCATCCCCTGGCTCAGCGCGTTGGCGCGAATGCGGACCGTGGCGCCGGCGGGCACGTCCACCTCCACGCGCGAGTCGGTGCCGCCCGCCCCGTCGTCGTCCACGACCATCGCGGCGGCGCCCACGCTCGCGCCCAGGACGGTGTCGAACTCGTTGGAGCGCATGGTGATGCGAATGCGCTGCGCGGTGGGCACGACCAGCGCGTGGTCGCCGTAGAAGCTCCCGTCGCTCAGCGTGGGGCTCCCGGCTCCCAGCCGCCCGCCGACCGATCCGCCCACGGTGAGGACGCTCGCCTTCCCGGGGACGGCCGCCGGGCGCGCGGCCGCGGGCTCGGAGCGCTCGGGCGCCCCGCGGTGGGTGAGCGTCCCGCGCCGGAAGCCGATGGGCCCCGACGTGACCTCCCGCCGGTAGACGAGGAGCTGGCCCCCGACCACGCCCACGGTGACGGTGCCTCCCCCGCAGCCGGAGGCGGCGAAGGTCTCGCTCCCGTTCGTGGTGCTCCGCCACTCCAGCCGCCCCCGGCAGAGGGACGCGTTGGTGGTCATGTCCGTGAAGCTCTCGGTGCCCGTCCAGCGGCCGTCGGCGCCGCGCCACAGGTTCACGTCGGTCCAGAGCGGGGTCTCCTCGCCGCGGGTGACCATGCTGGACCACCGCCCGGTCAGCTCCTGCGCGGCGAGGGAGGGGGGAACGAGCAGCACGGCGGAGAGTGCGACGATCAAGCGCATCGGCCCGGACTCCTGGAGGAAGGGAAGTGCCAAGGTGGCTCTCGGCGAGTAGCGGTCAGGTGCCGGAGGTCCCGCCGGTGATCTCCAGCCGCTCGCGCTGCAGCGGGAGAGCAGCACCACGTCGATGGGGTTGCGGGACGTGTTGCCGATCGTCACTGCCATCAGGCGTGCACGCACGGGCGCTCCTCGCGGAACCGGGTTCGTGCTCGGGCACGCGGGCCAACCCCGACGCGCGGATGCAACGGTAAGGCGGCGGTGACGCCTGGCCGTGACCTGCGCGTGATCCGGCTCCGAGTGGCGGAACGGCGGGGGAAAGCGGAGGTGTCGGGGGGAGGTGCGGAGGAGGGGGAGGCCTTCGGGGGGTGTCCTCGCGCGCCCGCGGAGGCAACTCGGACGAGCTGCTCCGGGGAAGCTGGGAGGAGCTTGCCGGCGGACGACGTGCCGGGGGGCGATGCGGGAGAGGACGTACTCGGGTAGGACGTGGAGAGGCGATACAGGAGAGGATGTGGCGGACGTGCTCGGCCGGGACCGTGGAGGGAGAGCGGAGGTCGCGCTCGGCGGAGTCGTCCTCCTCCGTCCGACGCGGTTCCGCCGGCGAGGGCGGCTAGCGGCAGCCCCGCCAGATGGCGGCGAAGCGCGCCTGCTCGAGGGCGGCCCGGGCGGGCTGGCCGAGCGCGCGATGGAGCGCCGCGCGGCGGTGGTGGGCCAGGGCGGCGTACGCGGGGTCGAAGCCCAGGTCCTCGGGCACGGCGCGCAGGCGCTCCAGCGCCTCCGCGGTCCGCCCTTCCCGCTGCAGGACCTCGGCGGCCGCGAGGTGGACGGCCGCGCGGGGGAAGAGCGGCGTGGGCGGCAGGTCGCGCTCGGCCAGCGCGCCGTCCAGCGCCGCGATCGAGCGCCACGCCCGCTGTCTGGCTTCCGGGGTGTCCGCCAGGCGGGCGCGGAGGAACGCCGCCGCGGTGCGGTGGGCCAGGGAGCCGTCCGCCCCCGCGCCCTCGATCCCCCCCAGCCGTTCCCGCGCGCCGGCCGCATCGCCCGACTGCAGGGTCAGGGCGGCGGCGAGCGCGGCGGAGTACGGCTCCGGCGCGTCGGGGGCCAGGACGCCGGTGTACACGCGCCCCGCCGCGGCGGGGCGCGCGGAGTCCAGCCGCCGCAGCACGTCGCCGGGGGGAGCGAAGGAGTGCGGCGGGAGCGCGAAGAGCGCGAGGGTGCTCGCGGCCGTGGCGGGAACGTGCACGGCGAGCGAGTCCACGTGACGGAGCGTGCCGGCGGCGCACCCCTGCCCCGCCGAGAGGTGGGCCAGCAGCAGGTGCAGCGAGGCCCGCATGTCGCGCGATGCCGTGGCGCGGAGCAGCACGCGGGCAAGCTCCTGGACCTTGGCCGGGTTCCCCGTGTACCCGGCCGACCGCCAGAGCGCGTCCAGCACCGCCGGCGTCACCTCCGTCGTCGCCGCCGCGCCGGCCGCCCCGCGGTCGCCCAGGCCGACGGCGCGCAGCATGAGCAGCTCCGCGCGGTGGCCGCCGTCGGGGTCGTTCACCAGCGCGGCGCGGGTCAGCCCGTCCAGCACGGCCGTGTCCGCGCGCACCGCGGCCAGCCGGGCCAGGTGGACGAGCGCGGGGAAGTGGTCCGGGTCCAGGCGCAGCACCTGCTCGAAGGCCGGGCGCGCCTCCTCGGGGGACCGCCCCACGCGCGGGTTGCCGTGGAAGAGCACCTCGCCCAGCTCCACCCACGCCTCCACGTCGCTGGGGCGAGCCGTCGCGGCGGTGCGGTAGAGCGACTCGGCCTGGCGCGGGCGGCCGGTGCGGGCGGCCAGCAGGGCGCGCACCATGGTCCGCTCGTGTGCGCCCAGCCGCGCGTCCAGCGCGGCCGCGCGGGTGGCGGCGGGAAGCACCAGCGGCATGCGCCCCGCCCAGTTCGCCGCCATCGCCAGCCGGTAGTACGCCAGCGCGAAGGTGCTGTCCGCCTCCGTGGCCGCGGCGAAGGAGCCGACGGCCGCCTCGTACCGCCCGTCGCGCACGGCGGCCTCGCCTTGCAGCCAGAGCTTCAGCGCCGGCGGCGACGTGGTGGTCCGCGCCGCGCTCCCCGCCCACGCCTGCCCGTGCTCGTCCAGGTACGCCGCCAGCAGCCGGGTGGCCACGCGGTCGGCCAGCCCGTGCAGGTCGCGCTCGGGACCCGACTCCTCCGCACTCGCCACCGGCCCGTCGCCGCGGTCGGGGTCGTACAGCGCGGCGCTGACGTGCAGCACGGGCCCGGCGGCGCGGACCTGCCCCGTCACCACCAGCGTGGCCCCCAGCCGGCGCGCCGCGTCCCGGAGCTCGGCCGGCGTGCCGCCCCCGGGCCGCGCGTCCGCCAGCGCCGCACTGGGCGCCACGCTGCGCAGCGGCCCCGCGCCGTCCATCCGCGTCGCCAGCAGCACCGGCAGGCCGCTGGAGAGGTAGGAGAGCGACGCCGATCCGCGGACCGCGAACGGCAGCACCGCCACGCGCTCCTCGCCTCCCGCCGCGCTCGGCCGGGAGCTCCACCAGCCGATCCCGCCGGCCAGGGCCGCCAGCGCCGCCGCGGCCGCCCACCCCCAGCGCGGCATCCGCCGCCGCCTCGGCATCGGCGCGGGATCGCGGACGGCCGCGGCCTCCGGCGCCGCCTCGTGCGACGGGGCCGCGACGACGGCGGGACGAGGCTCCTCCTCCGCATCCCCCCGCGCGGGCGGAGGCGTCGCGGACCGCGGGTCCGGAGCGCGGAGCGTCGCCGCCAGCGCCTCCGTGTCCGGCGACGGCACGTCCCCGAACTCCGCCGCCAGCCGCGCGGCGAACGCGCGGTACGCGGCGAGCGCCCCGCCGCGGTCGCCACAGCCGGCCAGCACCCGCATGTGGCGGCGGACCGCGCCCTCGTCTCCGGGGGAGATCTCCATCGCGCGCTGGCTCCACGCGCGCGCCTCGGCCGGCCGTCCCGCCTCCAGCGCCTCCGCCACCCGCTCGCCCATCGCCGCCGCCGCCGTCTCGCGCAGGCGGTCGCGCTCGCCGTCCATCCACTCCTGGAAGCGGGGCGCGCTCTCCACGTACAGCCCCGGCAGGAACTCCCCGCCGAAGCGTTCCGCCGCCTCCGCGTGCCGCCCCGCCGCCGCGGCCTCGCGCAGCGCGGCCGCATCCACCGTGCACGCTCCCGGGCGCAGGGCCAGCTCCTCCAGCCCGCGCGCCGCGAAGGCGTCGTCGCCCAGCGAGCGGCGGATGAAGTGCAGCGCCTGGCGCAGCGCCACGCGCGCCCGCTCCTGGCGCAGCTCCGGCCAGAACATTCCCAGCAGCGTGTCGCGCCGGGAGAAGTGCCCGGCCGGCTGCATCGCCAGGTACACGAGCAGCGCCAGCCGCTTGGGCTGGGCGAGCAACGGGGTCACCTCCGACCCGTCGGGGGCGCGGAGGTCGATGCGGCCCAGGGTGGTGAGCTGGAAGGTCAACGCATCGGGCGGAGCGGGTGCGCCGGGGTCGGCATCGTCGTCGGAGGAGCGTGCGGGCGCGGCGTCTTTCGCTCTCACGAGTCGATGGCCGCGGGAGGGAGCGGGAGAAAGGCGGGATACGGTGGACCGCGCCTGAAGCTACGGCGAAACGGCGCCGATTTCCATGTACCCGCGAGAGGGCCGGAGGATCGGCGGGGCCGCGCCAGACCGCGCGGGTGCCCTCCCGCCGGGGATCGGCCGAGGGTGATCGACGTGCCCGGGGTGCCGCATCCGCGCGGCGGAGAAGGACGCTTCCCCGTCGCCACGCGAGCACGGCCCCGGCGAGATCGCTCGCCGGGGCCGACGCTAGCGTGCTGAGCCTCCAGCGCGCCGTGTCCCTCCAAAAATGAGGAAAGGGCTCCGGCGCGCTACGCGCTGAACCGGGGCTGGCAACCAATGGCGCGCGAGGCGGGACCGCGTGCGGCAACCGCGTACCTGATCGATGTGGAATGCCGACGTTCGCCTGGCCAAGGCGCAATCCCTAGAGTTGATGACGCACGCACGAGTTCTCTGAGGACTACTCCATTTCTCTCGCGCTGCGCGCCTCCAAGAGCGCCTCGAAAGGCCCACCCCCGGTGTTGATGACGTGGCGTTGAAGCAGGGCCCCGTCAGATGCTTCAACGGATGGAACTGGCACTTCAAGGTCCTCAAGCCAGTACTGGGTCACACCTGGCCTACGGAACATCTCGCAGTCGAGTGGGTGAAGGGCATGGGGATTGTGGAACACGTACAGCCCATCTAACAACGACTCTGAGTAGTCCGCCCGACGCATGATTGTGTGTGACGGAGTGGGGGTAGCGTTGTTGCGACGGTGGGTTTCGAACCAGACATAGGGGTTGGGATCGGTACTGAGCGCTCGCACCTTTCCCCATGTCGCCGTGTTACTGTAGAGAACAGCGCTTATCTCCGGCATCCGCGGTTCCGAGAAGCAGCCCAGCGGCACGCGCGATCCGTTCGCCTTCGTAAGGTACTCGAGGCATTGATCGTAAGCCACCTCTCGCCCCAAACTGGGTACGACTTCTCCGCCGCTAGTGTCGTGAGTATAGAGCACGCGAGTAATTGCCTGGGCATTCTGGAACCAGGAGAAGGGTTGCTCAAAGGGGGCAATGGCTAGAACGAACGGCCGGTTCTTCACATGCGCCAACCTACCGTACCCCTTCTGGTACTTCTGAAACTTGGAGGAGACCGTGTTCGCGAGGCGGATAGTGGCTTGAGTCAGGAGCGACTCCAAATTTAGCGTCTTGAGAGAAAGAGGAATTGAACGTGGTCTGGAACTCGGCAACGAATTTTCCATCGCGATCGATGAAGCCTTCCGCCCAAGACCGCAGTGCATTGCGGTCGTGCTCGGTTGCGCGAAGCAACACGTGAGCGAAGTGCGGGTGGAAGAGAGGGGGATCCACCACAGGAGTAAAGAGATCCATCTGGGATGCCCTCGTTTTGTTCAAAGGCCTGGTACCGGGGACGCCGCTCAGCTCTCACAGGTCCGGGTACACTTCACCCCGCGAGCCGTTCGAGCTCATCTCCTCTAACCGGCTGGTAAACCATTGATCAACTGGTACCAAGACTCTAAGCGTCTGAACGGCTTCGCACAGACTCTCCAGAAGGAGTCAGACCGGGCTTGCGCCGTACTTGGGGCGGCGATGCTCGATCAAGTTCTCGGGGACCTGATCCGATCTGCGATGGTTCCGGAGGCTCCCCGCAGCCTGTTCGAGGGCTATGGGCCGATTGCATCGTTTTCGGCCCGCATCGACATTTCCCTTGGTATGGGTCTGATTTCACTTGATGAGCACCACGATCTCCATCTAGTCCGGAAGATACGGAACGCATTCGCGCACGAGTTGGATCACGAACTTAGCTTCGCAAGCCAGCCCATCGCACATAGAGTGGCACAGCTTCAGGTAGCGGATGCGATCTATGCGAATCCAGCCTTCCCACAAGCCGAGGACACACCCCGCATTCGGTTTCAGATTGAGGTGGGGTGTCTAACATACAGCATTGCCGGCGTTCGAACTGGATCGGCCGAACCTCCGGAGGTGCCTTCTGACTACATCGGATGGCTACGGACCACGAGGCCAGACCTGTAGCCGGAAAGCCGCCTTGCGTACCGGCGCGGAGAATCGGCCCCGGCGAGATCGCTCGCCGGGGCCGCTCCGTGTCCCCCGTCCCCGCGTGCCGCCGCTCGTCGTCGTCCAGCGAGGGAGATCGTCCGCCCTCGGGGATCGCTGAGGTCAGCGGGGCCACGCGGGGCCGCACCCCGTCGGCTGGAAGGTGTCGCTGATGTTCAGGAACTTCCAGCGTCCCCCGCTCCGCACCAGGTGGAAGGCGTCGAAGCCGCAGTGCGTTACGGTGGTGTCGCGCCGGACCTGGTACTCGGCCCAGACGGAGGCCAGGTCGCCGCTCACGTGGACGACCGGGTTGCGGAGGGGCTCGTCGATGCCGGGCTGGCCGGGCTGCGTGACCAGGCCCACGAACTGGGCGCCCGTCAGCACCATCACGCGCGTTCCCCCCTCGCGCGTGGGCCGGATGAGCGTGAAGCGCGTCAGCGAGTCCACGTGCTGGCTCATCGCCGCCGCGTCCTTGGTCCGCAGCGCGGCCATGAAGCCGTTGATGCTCGCGAGCACCGCGGCCCGCTCCTGCTCCGTCGTCTCACGCGCGCCGACCATCGTGGCCGGGGAGGGGGCCGGAGCCGGCAACGTCTGCGCGCCGCAGGCGGCGAGCAGCGGGAGGAGCAGGAGAGGAAGATGACGTGTGCGCATGGGCGTGCCTCTGCGGGAAAGGGATCCGCCTCCCCGCTCAGTGGGCGGCGAGGTCGGCCGGCACCGACCGATCGGGACGGCGAAAGCTACGCGCCCACGCCGCGAGCCGACAATGGTTCGCGTGGCGGGGCGTCACGGAGACGGCGGACGGGGCCCGGATCGACGGCTTCACCCGCCGCGGCGCGCGGAGGCTCACCCCCGGGCGGATGCCGCGCCCGCCGCCGGATCGGCGGGCTGCCCGGCGCAGACGTCCCGCACGCGCTCGCGCAGCCAGCGATGCGCGGCATCGCCGCCCATCCGCGGGTGCCAGAGCAGCGAGACGGTGATCTCCGGCGTGGGGAACGGGAGGGGAAAGCCGTGCATCCCCTCGCGGAGGCCGCGGGTGTGCCGCTCGGGGACGCTCGCGATCAGGTCGGAGGCGCGCGCCAGGGCCAGCGCGGTCGCGAAGCCGCCGACGATGGTCACGATCCGCCGCTGCAGCCCCAGCGCGTCCAGCGCCACGTCGATCGGCCCCCCGTCCCTGCCCCGCCGGGAGACCAGGACGTGCTCGCCCGACGCGTAGCGCGCAGGGGTGATCTCGCCCTCTCCCAGCGGGTGCCCCGTTCGGACGACGCCGACGAAGCGGTCACGGAACAGCGTCTGCGAACGCAGCTCCGGAGCGGTCGCCGCTCCCACGACGCCGGCCTCCAGGTCGATGGTCCCGTCGCGGAGCGGCGTGCCGTCCTTGCTCGTCTTCTGCACGAAGCGTAGCCGCACGCCCGGCGCCTCCCTCCCCACGCGCGCGATCAGCTCCGGGCCGAAGCTTTCCACGAACCCCTCGCTGGTCCGCAGCGTGAACGTCCGCACCAGCGTCCCCGGGTCCAGGCTCTCCGCGGGGCGCAGGACCGCCTCCGCGTCCCGCACCAGCCGGGCGACGCGCTCGCGAAGCTCCAGCGCCCGCGGTGTGGGGACCAGGCCGCGCCCCGCCCTCACCAGCAGCGGATCGCCCGTGGTCTCGCGCAGCCGCGCGAGCGCCCGGCTCATGGCCGAGGGGCTGAGGCGAAGCCTCTGGGCCGCGCGCGCGACGCTGCCTTCCGCCAGCAGCACGTCCAGGGTGAAGAGCAGGTTCAGATCGGGCTTCGACAATGCGCTCTCCGGGATGGCGGTGACGTGGCGTCGGACGCACGAATAAAGTGCGATCCGTGCGTCTTCCGCCATACCCCCGAGCGGATACGTTTCATATCGGCAGTCCCGCACCCCATCCGAACCCGGATCCCGTGATGACCACTCCCGTCGCGCAGGACGAGGACACCGTCGCCGACAGCGTGAAACGGGCGCCCTCCGCTCGATGGGGGCTCGCCGCCCTCTCGCTCGCCGTGCTGCTCTCCTCGCTCGGCACCAGCATCGCCAACGTCGGCCTGCCCACGCTGGCGACGGCGTTCGGCGCCTCGTTCCAGGAGGTGCAGTGGGTCGTGCTGGCCTACCTGCTCGCCATCACCACGCTGGTCGTCGGCATCGGTCGGCTGGGGGACGTCGTGGGCCGGCGCCGGCTGTTGGTGGGTGGCATCGCCCTGTTCGCGATCGCCTCCCTGCTGTGCGGCCTCGCCCCCACGCTGTGGATGCTGATCGCGGGGCGGGCGGCGCAGGGCCTGGGAGCGGCGGTGATGATGGCGCTGGCGATGGCGTTCGTGGGGGAGACGGTGCCGGAGGCGAAGACCGGGAGCGCGATGGGGCTGCTCGGGACGATGTCCGCGGTGGGCACGGGGCTGGGCCCTTCGCTCGGCGGCGTGGTGATCGCGGGGCTCGGCTGGAGGGCCGTCTTCCTGGTGAAGGTGCCGCTGGGCATCGCGGCCCTGCTCCTCGCGCATCGACATCTCCCCGCCGACCGGCGTCCCGAGGCGAGGGAGAGGGCGGGGTTCGACTCGATGGGCATCCTGCTCCTCGCTCTGACGCTCGCGGCCTACGCGCTCGCCATGACGATGGGGCGCGGCCGATTGGGTCCGCTCAACGCGGCCCTGCTGCTGGGGGCCGCGGTCGGGCTGGGCCTGTTCGTCCGGGCGGAGGCGAGGACGGCATCGCCCCTGGTCCGGCTGGGGATGCTGCGCGATCCGGTGCTCGGCGCGGGGCTCGCCACCAGCGCGCTCGTCTCCACGGTGGCGATGGCGACGCTGGTGGTGGGGCCGTTCCACCTCTCGCGGGCGCTGGGGCTGGACCCCGCGCTCGTGGGGCTCGTGATGTCCGCCGGACCGCTCGCCGCCGCCGTGACCGGTGCGCCGGCGGGCCGCCTGGTCGACCGCGCGGGGGCGCGCCGCCCGTCCATCGCCGGGCTGGTCGCTATGGCCGCCGGCTCGTCGCTCCTGGCCGTGCTGCCGGCCAGGCTCGGCATCGCGGGCTACGTCGTTCCCATCGTGGTCGTCACCGCCGGCTACGCGCTCTTCCAGACCGCCAACAACACCGCCGTCATGGGCGGCATCCGGCCCGACCAGCGGGGGTTGGTCTCCGGGATGCTGAACCTGTCGCGGAACCTGGGGCTCATCACCGGCGCGTCCGTGATGGGCGCGGTGTTCGCTCTCGCCTCGGGCTCGGCCGACGTCACCACGGCGAGCCGCGCGGCCGTCGCGACGGGAACGCGGATCACCTTCGCCGTCGCGGCGGCGTCGATCGTCGCCGCGCTCGGCATCTCCATCGGAGGCCGTACTCTCGCGAGACGCGCTTCGCGCCGCACGGACGGGCCGCGGGGCGAGCCGGAGCCGGCCGTCGCCGCCTGACCGACGGCCGCGGCCCCGCATCTCCGACGAGGGGAGGGGGCCGGTCGCCTCCGGCGGCGGCGGACGCGCGTCAGACTCGCACGACGATCTTTCCCACGCTCCGGCGGGACTCCATGTGGCGGTGGGCGTCGGGTATCCCGTCGAAGCCGTACGTGGCCCCCACCACCGGGCGGATCCCGTGCGCCGCCACGAAGGCCATCAGCTCGCCCCAGACCCGCGCCAGCCGGGGCGGGTCGTCCAGCAGGTAGCCCACGTGGGTGGCCATCACCCCGTGCGAGGCGGGCGCCAGGGAACGGACGTCGGCCCTGGGCAGGTCGCGCCAGGTGCGCAGCCACGAGAGCGGGTTCCACCGCTGCAGCGCCAGGCTGGCGAACCCGGCGACGACCACCCGGCCGAACGGCGCCAGGACCGGGAAGACGGCGCGGAAGATCTCGCCGCCGACCACCTCCAGCACCACGTCGAAGCGCTCGGGCCCAGCCGCATCCCGCAGGCGCGCCCGGAAGTCGGGGCCGCGGTAGTTCACCGCCGCCTCGGCCCCCAGGGCGCGGATCCGATCGAGCTTCGCGTCGCTCCCCGCCATCCCCACCGTCGGGCAGCCGAAGCGGCTCGCGATCTGGACGGCCGCGGTCCCCACGCCCCCGGCGGCGGCGGTCACCAGCACGCGGTCGGTGGGGCGGAGGCGCGCCATCTCCATCAGCGACACCCAGGCGGTCAGGTAGTTCACCGCCAGCGCGGCGTTCTCCTCCGTCGAGAAGCCGTCGACGGCCGGGAGCGCCTGCCGCTCCGCCACCACGACCTTCTCCGCGTACGCGCCGTGCTGCGCGCCCACGATGACTGGCTCGCCGACCGCGCGGCCCTCCACGCCGGCGCCCAGGGCGTCGATGGTGCCCGTCGCCTCCATCCCCGGCGTGTACGGCATCGGCGGCGCCCACCCGTACAGCCCCTTCCGCGAGAGGACCTCCGCGAAGTTCACCCCGATCGCCTCCACGCGCACCCGCACCTGTCCGGGGCCGGGCGCCGGCTCGGGCACGTCCCGCACCCGAAGCACCTCCGGCCCGCCGTGCCGGTCCAGGACGATCGCCCTCATCCCACCCTCGCCGCGATCTCGCGGCGCGGCGTCGGGAGGCCCCCCCTCCACCGCTCGCGCGAGGCCGGCGCGGCGACCACGTCCACACTCGTCATCTCGATCCTCGTCCCTCTCGGAAAGACGGCGACGGGCCGGTGCAGCCCCGGATCCCGCGGAGGGCAGTGCCATCGCGATGCCACGGACGCGGCAGCACGCGCCCTCCGCCGGCCGGAAGCGGCACAACTGATTCGCCCGCAACGGCATACGCCGTTAGATTGAAGGTGGCGGCGGCGTGCACACGCCAGCGCCCGCCGGACGCAGCTCCGGCAGCCTTCCACGCAGGGCGGTACCCCGATGCGAACCTCCCGGTTTCTCCTGCCCTTCACGTTCGGCGCCATCGTCATGCTGGCGGCGGTGCTCGCCGTGGACCGCGCTGCGCCCGTCGTGCTGGACCGCACGCGCGTCGCCCTCGGCGGACGGGAGGCTGCCCCGCGCCCCGTCGTCGGGCCCGCCGTACCCGCCGCGGTTCCGGACGGCATGCGTTCCGCGACGGTGGGGCCCCCGGTGGTGGTGGCGCCTTCCGACATGGTGGAGCTGCCGGTCGCGGTGGCGCCGCTGCCGGGGGCGGGGCTGCTGATCCCGGTGCAGGGCGTGGCCGCGTCCAGCCTGGTCGACACCTACCTGCAGGCGCGCGGGCAGGGCCGGCGGCACGACGCCATCGACATCATGGCACCGCGCGGCACCCCGGTCCTGGCGGTCGCCGACGGCGTGGTGATGAAGCTCTTCCAGAGCGTGCGCGGCGGCATCACGCTGTACGAGCTGGCACCCGACCGCCGCACCATCTACTACTACGCGCACCTGGACCACTACGCGGCGGGGATCGCCGAGGGCCAGCCGCTCCGCCGGGGCCAGGTGCTGGGGTACGTGGGCAACACGGGAGACGCCGGCCCGGGCAACTACCACCTGCACTTCGAGGTGTCGACCACCACCGACCCCAGGAAGTACTGGGGCGGGCTGTCCCAGAACCCGTATCCGCTCCTCCGCTAGCCTGGAGAGGTCGGGGAGTCGGTCCCGCGGCTCCGCACGCGGTGGACGTCGACGGATGCTGCCGCTACGCAGGCCCGAGGACCTGCCGCACGAGGTCCGGGACGTCGGCGGCCGGCAGCGGGTTCGAAGTCATCAGCCGCCGGTAGAAGATCGGCCCGGAGAGCGCCAGTGACGCGAGCTCCGGGTCGAGGTGCGCGGGTAGCTCGCCCTCGTCCATCCCCTGGCGGATGGCCGCCGTCAGCGTCGCCCGGCGGCGGTCGCCGTACCCGTGCAGGAACTCCGCGACCTCCGGATGGCGCTCCGCGGCCTCGATCAGCGCGGGGATGCACGAGGAGAGGAGCGAATCCGAGAGCGCGGCGGCCAGGTGCTCCAGCAGCCGCTCGATGCGCGCGCGCGCCGGTCCGGCCTCCGGCTCCACGTCCGGCTGGCGGTTCAGGCCCTCCAGCGCTTCCCGCAGCAGCGAGAGCCGCGTGGGCCAGTACCGGTAGACGGTGCTCTTGGAGACGCCCGCCGCCTCCGCCACCGCCTCCATGGTGAAGCTCGCGAAGCCGCGCTCCGCCAGCACGGAGAGCGTCGCGGGAAGCACCGCCTCGCGGGTGCGCAGAATTCGAGGATCCATGGTCCTCAAGCTAACGGGGACTCCGGACTTGTGAAACGGTAGCGTACTGTTTATGATGTAGAACGGTAGCGTACTACGAGTCCCGCCGAGGAGGATTCATGGTGTCCATCCGCTACATCGTACACGACGTGGAGCGAGCGATCGGGTTCTATCGCGACCTGCTGGGCTTCCGGGTGGAGATGCACCCCGCGCCGGGCTTCGCGGCGCTGTCGCGCGGCGACCTGCGGCTCTACCTGAACGCTCCCGGCGTCGGTGGGGCCGGGACGGCCGGGGGTGCGCCGGAGCCCGGCGGCTGGAACCGCTTCCAGATCGAGGTCACGGACCTGGAAGCCTTCGTGGCTCCGCTGCGAGAGGCCGGGGCGCGCTTCCGGGGCGATCGCGTGGAGGGCGGGGGCGGCGCGCAGATCCTGGTGGAAGATCCCTCGGGCAACGTCGTCGAGCTCTTCCAGCCCAGGGTTCGCCCGGCCGCCTGAGCCTGGAAGTCGGAGGGCGATCGCGGACGCGACGCTTCCGACCGCAGCGAGAGCGGGGGGGACGCCGGACGGCAGTGCCATCGGCTGGATCGGGCACTGCGACGAGCCGTACGGCGCGGGCCGTCCAGCGAGCGCCAGGAGCGCTGCGTCGTCGACGCGGAGGGCGGCGGCTCATCGCGAGCCGCCGCCCTCAGGAATGCATCCTCGCGCCGGAGCGGCCGGACGGATCCAGACCTCCGTCGCCGCGCCCCCGGCGTCACGCACGATCAGGCGGCGTCGGCCGCGCCCGCCTCCCCCTCGGACGCGACCAGCTCCCGTACCCGCGGGATGACCTCGCTCCCGTAGAGCCCGATGCTGCGCATCAGCAGGTCGTGGGCGAGCGGGCCGGAGCTGTACTTCATGTCGAAGCGGGCGATCCCCAGCGCCCGGCTGGTCGCGGCGATCTTGCGGGCCACCGTCTCGGGGGAGCCCACGTACAGCGAGCCCGCCTCGATCTCGCGCTCGAACTCCGCGCGGCTGGTGGGCGGCCACCCGCGCTCCGCCCCGATCCGGTCGCGCATCTCGCGGTACGGGAGCCACAGCTCCTCGCGCGCCTGCTCGTCCGTCTCCGCCACGTGTCCGGGAGAGTGGACGCCCACCGGAAGGCGGGGCGCGCCCAGCTCCGCGAGCGCGCGGTGGTACAGCTCCACGTACGGCGCGAAGCGTCGCGGGTCGCCGCCGATGATGGCCAGCGTGAGCCGCATGCGATAACGCGCCGCGCGGACCACGGACTCCGGGCTGCCGCCCACGCCGATCCACACCTTCAGCCCGCCGTGGCCCGTCGCCGGGTAGACGCGCTGATCCACCAGCGGCGGACGCGTGGTCCCGCTCCACGACAGGGGCTCGCCCGTGCGGTCCTGCTCCAGGATGGCGGCGAACAGGTCCAGCTTCTCCTCGAATAGGCGGCCGTAGTCCTCCAGCGCGTACCCGAAGAGCGGGAACGACTCCGTGAACGAGCCGCGCCCCAGGATCACCTCCGCGCGGCCTCCCGACGCGGCGTCCAGCGTGGAGAACCGCTGGAAGACGCGCACCGGGTCGTCGGAGCTGAGCACGGTCACGGCCGATCCCAGCCGGATCCGCTCCGTCCGCCCCGCGATGGCCGCCAGCAGCACCTCGGGCGCCGAGACCGCGAAGTCCTCCCGGTGGTGCTCCCCCACCCCGATGAAGTCGACCCCCACCCGGTCCGCCAGGACGGCCTCGTCGATCACGTCGCGGAGCACCTGCGCGTGCGGCACGGCGCGCCCGTCCGCCGTGCGCGTCACGTCGCCGAAGGTGTCCAGCCCGAGCTCCAGATGCGTGTTCATCGTCCCGCTCACCGTCCGAATGAGTGGGGGGATCCCCGTGATCCGCCCCGCGTCGTACCCTACCGACCCCGGTACAGAAATCTTTATTTCAAGATGTGTAGGCGCTCGAAATCACTCCTGCCCCGCCGCGTGCAGCCCCAGCCGGCGGAGGAGCGCCGCGGCGATCCGCTTCTCCTCCACCGTGAGCCCCGCCATGGCGCCGCGGATCACCTCCGCGTGGTCGGGAAAGATGCCGCCGATCAGCTCCCGCCCCGCCTCGGTCAGCTCCGCGTAGCACACCCGCCGGTCCTCGGACGAGATGCGCCGCTGGATCAGTCCCCGCTTCTCCAGCTTGTCCGCGACCGGAGTGACGCTCCCGCTCGTCACCAGCACCCGCTCGCCCACCTGGCCGAGCGTGAGCGGGCCCTTGTGATACAGCGCCTCCAGCACGCCGAACTCCGTTGGGCGAAGGCCCTGCCGCTCGATCTGGCGCCGGGCGTGGTCCCCCACCGCGCGGTGGGCGCGGCTCAGCACTACCCACAGCTTGAGCGCAGCGGCGGTGTCTTCGTCCTTCGGCGGACGCGGGGCAGTCTGGTCATCGACAATCATCTTGATATCAAGATAATCGTCGATTTCCTCCCGCGCAACCCACCGGCAATTCTGCGGACGCCCACGCACGGCTGGAGGAGGATCACGATTTGCGGGGGAGCTCCGGCATGTCCGCAGGTCCGAGCGAGCCGGACCGGCGGGGAACGATCACCAGGATGCGCGAGACGATGACGGAGAAGCTGCGGCTGAGCGACGAGGAGTGGAGGAAGCGGCTCTCGCCCGACGAGTACCGCGTGCTGCGGCAGCACGGCACCGAGGCGCCGTGGGGCGGGTGCTTCCTGGGGACCAAGGAGCCCGGCACCTACGTCTGCGCGGGGTGCGGGAACCCGCTCTTCCCGTCCGGCGGGAAGTTCGAGTCCGGCACCGGGTGGCCCTCGTTCACGAGCCCCGTCTCGGCGGACGCGGTGAGCGAGCACCGGGACGACGCGTACGGCATGGTGCGCACCGAGGTCCGCTGCGCCCGCTGCGACGGGCACCTGGGCCACGTGTTCCCGGACGGCCCTCCGCCCACGGGCATGCGGTACTGCATCAACTCCGTGAGCATGAGGCACGTCCCTCAGGGCGAGCCGATCACGCTGGTGGCGGAGTAGGGTCCCGTCCGACGCGGATGCAAGACGCCGCCGCTCCGGGGGGAAGCGGCGGCGTCTTAGAGTGTGTTTAAGAATCTGTTCTGAGGGTCAATCGGCAGTTACAGTTTACTCTCATGACGAGACGAGCCTATCCGACAGACCTGAGTGATCCCGAGTGGGAGCGGATCAAGCCGCTCCTGCCGAACGCGGATCGCAA
>JASLAX010000005.1 GCA_030146875.1 Longimicrobiaceae bacterium | reverse complement strand
GTCGGTTCGCTGGGCATGGGCGCCGTAGGCCGTTATTGTGGTTTTTTTTCCCGGGGTAAGTGGTCTGGGCACCCGTAGGGGTTTTCTGTTTGGGTTTAAAGTCGGCGTGGGGCGGCGGGGAATCCGCGGGGGCGCCCCTCTCGATCTTCCCTGCGCCCGGAGTCTGGCCGGACGCCGCTGCGTCCGCCGGGGCCGTCAGTCGTCGCGGACCAGCCGCATGTCGAGCTCGCCGTCGGGCGTGGGCTCGAAGCGCGCGGTGAAGGCGCCGGGGCGGAGCCCCTCGTCGTACCTACGGTGTCGGGGCGCCGCCGGTGGAGGGGGCGCCCTGGTCGGCCGGCCGGCTCTTCCGCTCCGGCGGCTTGCCGAAGCGGTAGGTGAAGGACGCGGCGGCGCTGCGGTTGCCCCAGGACGAGCGGCTCCGGCTGGTGCCGCTGAAGCTGGGGTCGCTCGACGTCCACGTGGTGCGGAACGTGTTGAAGGGGTCGGTCACCCGCAGGTCGAACGACGCCTTGCGGCCGAACAGCTCCTTCCGCATGCCGACCGAGGTGTGGGCGGTGGAGGAGTAGCTGCCCTGCGCCGTCTCGCGCGGGGTGCTGGCGCGCAGCGAGGCCTGCAGCGAGAAGCCGCGCCCCGGCTGCAGGTTCGCGTTCGCCGAGAAGAACCGGTTGTCGCCGCTGCGCGAGTAGGCCGCGCCCGCCGCCCCCCCGTCGCGCTCGTCGCGGCTCGCGCCCACCGTGGCCGTGAGCGTGCCCCACCGGTTGGCGCGCAGCGAGGCGTTGAGCGTGGCGCCGTAGTTCTCCACCGTGGCCAGGTTCCGCGGGACCACTGTGGATACGCCCGCCGCGTCCACCGTGCGGATGTACTCGATCTCGTCGTCGGTGCGGCGGTAGTAGGGGGCCAGGCGCAGCGTCACCAGGCGCGCGCGCCAGCTCAGGTCCGCGTTCACCGAGCGCGTCTCCGCCGGCTCCAGCTCGGGGTTGCCGAAGCGCAGGTTGCGCGCGTCCGTCTGCTGCACGTACGGGTTCAGGTCCCAGATCCACGGCCGGCGCACGCGTCCGCTGTAGGAGAGGCGCACGTCCACCCCCTCCTTCACCGTCGCGCTCACGTTCGCGCTGGGGAACACCGAGAAGTAGTCGCGCCCGAACGGCTGCTGCACGCCGCCCCGGCCGCGCGGCTCCAGCTCCATGGAGGTGCCCTCGGCGCGCAGGCCGCCCTGGAGCGAGAAGCGGCCCAGCTTCTGGCTCAGGTTCGCGTACACGGAGTGCTGCGTCTCCTGGTAGCCGAACGGGTTCTCCGTGCTCTCCGCGGGAACGGGGGCGCCGGGGGCGTCGAAGATCCGGATGCTCTGGTCGTTCGTCTGCTCCGTGCGGCTGGTGCGCGCGCCCAGCTCCAGGCGGCGGCCCGTGCCCAGCGGCCGCTGGTAGTCCACCTTGGCCGTCAGCGCGCCCTCGTACGAGTCGCCGGCCGTCCTGCGCAACTCGAACCCCGGCTCCACGCCCTCCGCCCACTCCAGCGGCGTCTCCTCGAAGCGGCCCAGGCTCTCGTTGCGGTTGCCGTTGCGCCTCACCTCCAGCGAGAGCTCGTGCTTCTGCGGCTCGATGATGCGGCGGAAGCCCGCCGCGAAGTCGCTGGAGAGGAAGTCCGCGTCCGACTCGGTGGCCCGGTCGTAGACGCGGAGCGGCGAGCGGTCCGCGCCCAGCAGCCGGTTGTGGGAGGTTCCCTCGCTCCCCCACGAGCCCAGGTATCCCGTGGACGAGGCCCAGAGCGTCTCCTTCTCC
Source organism: Longimicrobiaceae bacterium (assembly GCA_030146875.1). Taxonomy (GTDB): domain Bacteria; phylum Gemmatimonadota; class Gemmatimonadetes; order Longimicrobiales; family Longimicrobiaceae; genus JASLAX01. Next base: position 4,909 of record JASLAX010000005.1, on the reverse strand, counting down.
CCCAGGCTCAGCTCCACCGTCAGGTCCGCGCTGGCGTGCGAGCTGTGGCCTTCGCTCACGCGGTCCTCGTCCAGGATGGTGACCGGCGTGGAGAGCAGGTTCTGGCGCTCCTCGCGCGAGCGGTTGTCGTACCCGAACGTGCGAGTGGAGCCGCCGCCGAACAGCGTGACGCGGCCGCGCTGATACGCGACCTGGCCCGAGACGCCGTGGCCGCCGCGCGTGGCCGTGTTCAGCGACAGGCTGCCGCCCAGCCCCAGCTCCACGTCCTTGCGCAGCACGACGTTGACGATGGCCGCGTCGCCGCCCTCGAAGCGCACGGAGGGGTTGGGGATCACCTCGATGCGGTCGATGCGGTCCGCCGGCAGGTTGCGGATGAACTCCGTCAGCGCCTCGCCCTTGAGCGGCGACGGGCGGCCGTTGATGTGGATGGTCACCGGGCGGTTCCCCACCATGCGGATGGTGCCGTCCATGTCCACCTCCAGCTCCGGCAGCGTGCGCATGACGTCCGCGGCCACGCCGCCCGCGGTGGGCATGTCCCTCACGCTGTAGACGTTGCGGTCCTCCGCGTGGACCACGGGCGGGCGCTCCGCGCTCACCTGCAGCCCCTCCAGCACCACCGTCCCCAGCCGCAGGTCGCCCGCCTCCGCCATCCCGCTCCCCACCGTCACCGGCGCCGCGGCGGACGCCGTCCGTCCCAGGTGCGTGGCCGAGACCCGGTAGCGCCCCGGCGCCAGCCCGCGGAGCTGGAACCGTCCGTCGGCGCCGGAGGCCGCCCGCGCCACCGTCGCCGTGTCGCCGTCGCGCCGGGCCGTCACCGCCGCGCCCGCGACGGGTCCCGTGCCCTCGGTCACCACGCGCCCCTGGATCCCGCCGCTCGCCTGCGCCGTCAGCGACCCGGGAAGCGCGAGCGCGGCGAGCGCAGCGGAGGCGGCGAGGAGGGCGCGTACGGGGTGGGGGAGGGAAGGACGCGCGGGGGCCCGGAGAGGCGGCATTGGGGGGTCTCGCGGAAGGGAAGGGGCGGCTCTGCAAGGAGATGCCGGCCGACGGGAGGGAAGGGCATCCGTCCGCCCCGACGATCGGCTCACCAGCTTGGACGCACGAAGGCTCCCGAGCGTTGCCTCCCGCGCGCCGGGAGTGGAACGGGAGCCGTCTCGGGTTTCTGACGTTCGCGGCTGGAGGGGGCTCTCGCGACGCCTCGCGGCGCCCGCCGCGGCTACGACACCGTGTCGGTGGCGACGACGGCGCGGTCCTCGATCCGGAGCCAGTCCTCCACCAGGCGCTCCACGTAAAGCGCGCCGTCGGCGGAGGTGAAGTCCTGCATCAGGGTCCAGTAGCCCTCCGTGCGCACGATGGCGCGCAGCTCGTAGCGCAGCGAGTCCAGCTCGGGGGGCGCGAAGTCGAACCACCGCCGGTAAGCGGGGATGCACTTGCAGTAGAGCTGGGTGATGGAGGCGCTGGGCACCGTCTTTCCCCCCGGCCAGGGCAGCGGCCCGTGGCGCAGGCGCGTCCACCGGCGCGTGACCTCCAGCGTGGTGCCGTTGAGGAGCTTCGCCAGCGCGTAGTAGCTCACGGCGGCCGCCGCGGCCGTCCACACGGCCGAGAGGGCGCGGGACGCCTCGTACGCCTCCGTCGCCAGGACGAACCACATGAACAGGGCGGCGCCCCCGGAGAGCAGGGCGTCCAGCCCGATCCAGGAGCGCCGGACCTCCAGCCGCTCGCCGTCCTGCCGCACGCGGATGCCGGCGGGCGCGCGCGTGGGCACCGGCGCGTGCCGCGCGCCCGGGGCGCCCCCGTGCACCACCTCCTGCGCGCGCGAGCGGAAGTTGAACACGGCGAAGCACTTCGGGCACTTCGCCACGCCTCGATCCTCGTTGTAGGCCTCGAACGGGAGCTCGGTGCTGCACTCGGGACAGACGATGGCCATGCGGGGGGGGGTCGAGAGGGAGCCGCTCGCAGCCGGCCGCGGGAGGAGGGGCGCCGGCGGGTGCGAGTGGCGTGGTAGAGGTGGTCTATACGGAGGGAACCGTCGGAAACATATGGAGGGACGAGACGTGCGGCAACCCGCGATGCGTTCGCTTGGCGACAGCCGCCGTCCCTCTCGGCGGCCCCGCGCAGCCATCACCGGCCAGCGTTCGCCCCTCTCCTGTCGGCCGGGCTAGACGGCCGCGGGTGCGAGCCAGTGGTAGATCGCGGCGATGCCCCCGATCGTCAGCAGGTAGAGAAGGGCGGGCAGAACCACGAACCAGACCAGGGCGGGGCCCGTACGCACCGCGAAGCTCGCGCGCACGCCGCGGTAGCTGGTCCAGACGGAGAGGAAGATGAACGGCAGCCCCAGGGTGGGCCACAGGTCCGGCGACTCCCACGCCGCGCGATAGCTCTCGTACGTCGCGGTCTGGACGAGGAGCACCACCACGTGCGGCAGGGCCTGGACGAGCGAGGCGTAGCTGTACACCAGCCGGGCCTGCACCCGGTCGGGCTCGGGATCCCCGGCCCACCCCAGCCGTACGCGGTACCACCAGCCGCCCACGTACCACGCCCACGCGGCTCCCATCACGCCCACCACCAGCATCGTCCCCCAGAAGCCGAGCCACGACTCGGTCAGCAGCGGCGCGAGCTTCTCCCACCCGGCGGACGCCTGATCCAGGTCCGCCTGCATCATGTTCTTCTCCATCCGCCCGCTCGCGTACGCGATCCCCATGCACATCAGGACCAGCAGCAGGCTGGGGAGATGGTCGAGCGGATAGCGCCGCTCGAAGAAGCGTCGCGGGCGCACGAAGAGCATCCAGAGGCGGTCCGGGCGCAGCGGAGATCCGGTCTCGGCGGGCGGCGGAGACGACGGCGGGGAGGCGATGTCCGGCTCGATGGTGCTCACGACGTGCTCGGCTGTGTGGTGGGGAGGGGGAGCGACAGGACGGGGGGAACGGGAGGGCGCTCAAAGGCCGACGTGCGGCGCCAGGTCGTAGGCGAAGAGGCCCGCCACGTCGCGCGGGGCCTCGTACACCACGTCGCCCGCGGGCGAGAGCACCAGGCTGCCGCCCGTGCCCGTGAGCTCCGGCCGGTTCACGGAGCCGGCCCAGTTGCACTGGACCAGCCACGTGTCCAGCGCCCGCGCGCACTCGCTCGCCAGCTCGTGGGTCACGTCGTCGTCCGGATCCGTGACCTCGCTCTCCCAGCCGATGACGCCCGGCCAGAAGGTGACGCCGCCGGTCCCCGTCGCCGCGATGGTTGCCGCGTCCCGCACCTCGCGGCAGAGCACCACTCCGCACGCGGCGGAGCCCAGGGAGAACCGCGGCCGGTGCGCGCCCGCGGTGAAGAACCGCGTCTCGCCCCTCGTCAGCCCCACCTTGGGGCAGACGGCCAGGATCTCTCCACGGCCGTCGACCGCGACGGCGGCGTTCCAGACGACGTCGTCCGCGGCCGAGGGGTACCAGGGCGTCCCCACCACCGCCACGACTCCCAGGGCGGCGCACTCGCTCCGCACCCGCGCGATCGCATCATCGATCAACCCGCGGCTCACCTGCTCGGGCACCCGCCGGTGGTAGCCCGTCGTCGCGCACTCCGGCAAGACGACCACCTCCGCGCCCGTCTCCGCGCCCATACGGAGGTGTTCGATGACGCCCTCCGTGTTCTCCGCCACGGTGGGGTGCATCCGCATCTGCGCGATGGCGACCCTCACCGCGGCGCGCGTGGGTTCGATCCGCCGGCGGGTGCGAGGTCCGGCGCCGTCACTCGCTGCATACGCGTCTGGAGTCGACGAAGGATGTCCTCACGTGCTGCGCGCTTCCGGCGCCGCGTCCAGGTCGGGACCCGCCGTGAACCCCACTGGGATCAGGAGCTCCCCCGCGCGGTACATGTCCAGGTAGAGCGTCACCGGCTTCGCGAGTCCGGGGTACGTGACCTCGTAGATGTCCAGGAACCCCGTGCCCATCGGACCTTCCTTGTGGTCGAAGCGGCAACAGGATCCCTTCCGGACGAAGGTCACGGGCTCGCCGTTGGGACCGCGCAGGGTGCGGAGATAGGCCCGCTCGTTCGCGGCACCTCTATCCAGGCCGCCGCCGACGCGGATCGCCTTCTCCTGCGTGTATCCGTACGTGGAGTCGGGGGCGGACCTCGTTCGCGTGGGATCGGGGGAGGGTCCCTCGGCCGTTCCGCCCGACGGCGAGGAAGACGCACACGCGCCCGCGAGCACCGCGACGGCGACGACCAGGAACCGCATCTGTCCGTGTGGCATCACTCTCTCCTGCCGTCAGTGGTGGAGGGTACGCGACGCCGCCCGGAGTCTACCCGAAGCGGCGGACGAGCGATTCGGAGGCCCGGTGTGCGTCCGCGCGGTACGCTGCTTCCGCCGCCGCGATCTCGACATCGGCGCGGGCGAGCGCGGCAGGGTAGCCGCGACAGGCCCACATTCGCGATTCGCCAGGTATTGCTTGCAGAGCGTCTTCTCCCGTTCTTCCACCTCCCCCCCCTGATCGCGCCGCTTGGAAGGCTGGCTTACCAAAAGCGCGGCTTCGCTCTCCCGGAAAACCGCTGTTCTATGTGGAATAGATACGCGTACGGACTAGCCCGTAGCCGATCCTGCTTTTCCCGCCTGTACCATACCATTCCTGCGACAATGGAAAAGCCACCACTGACCAGCAGCGCGACGGGCACAGACAAACCCATAAGGGCCGTTGGAACGGATGTCGCGGTCGCCGACACTCCCCAGATTTTCAGGAAGTTTTCACTAAGATGCTTTATCCGCTCGCTGGTGAGCGCGCGCCGGAGATCGCTTAGAGTGTGTTTAAGAATCTGTTCTGAGGGTCAATCGGCAGTTACAGTTTACTCTCATGACGAGACGAGCCTATCCGACAGACCTGAGTGATCCCGAGTGGGAGCGGATCAAGCCGCTCCTGCCGAACGCGGATCGCAA
>JASLAX010000024.1 GCA_030146875.1 Longimicrobiaceae bacterium | reverse complement strand
TCAGAACACCGATGTTCATCAGATCGGTCAGCCGGTCTCCGTCCAGCCGCAGCTTGCTCACGCGTGCCATCCAGGCCTCCTGGGCTCAGGTCTGGATGGAATCTTACACCACGGTAAATACAAAGTAAACGGTATTGCGCGAAGGCAGACTTCGCGCGGTTGTTGCTGCGATCTTCAATCGCCGGTGAGGGACCGCCGGACACGGGCAGGCGCCCTCGACGGCTGGCGCGTGATGGACCGGACGGCGTAGACTTCCGCTCCGGTCTCCCCGTCCACCTCGTTTTCCCGAATCCATGATCGAACGCGAACTCTCCGACGGCATCCTGACCTTGCGACTGGCGCACGGGAAGGCGAGCGCGATGGACGTGGAGCTTCTGGAGGCGCTGATCCGCGAGGTCGGCGCGGCGGTGGTGGACCGCGACGTACGCGCGCTGGTGCTGACGGGGAAGGGGGCGATCTTCTCGGCGGGGGTGGACCTGTTCCGGCTGGTGGAGGAGGGCGCGCCGTACGCCGAGCGCTTCATCCCGCTGCTGATCCAGTTCGTCCGCGCCCTGTTCACCTTCCCGAAGCCCGTCGTGGCCGCGGCGAACGGGCACGCCATCGCGGGCGGCGGGATCATGGTGCTGGCTTCGGACCTGAAGCTGATGGCGGAGGGAAGCGGGCGGATCGGCGTTCCGGAGCTGGTCGTGGGCGTGCCGTTCCCGGCGGTGGCGCTGGAGGTGGTGCGCTTCGCCGTGCCCAAGGGGCGCGTGCAGGCGCTGGTCTACACCGGCCGCAACCTGCTCCCCGCGGAGGCGCTGGAGTGGGGCGTGGTGGACGAGGTGGTGCCCGCGGAGGCGCTGGAAGCCAGGGCGCGCGAGGCGGCCGCGCGGATGGCGTCGCTGCCGCCGGAGTCGTTCGCGCTGGCGAAGCGCTACCTGCGCGCCGAGTCGCTGGACCGCATCGAGGCCGAGGCGGCGCGGAACGACCCCGCCGTGCTGGCCGCCTGGGCGGACGCGGGGACGCACGCGCGCATCCGCGAGTACCTGGCCCGCACCATCCGCCGCTGAGGCACGCGACGATGGCCGCGCGCCGCCCATCCGCCTCCGCCCGCGCCCCGGCGCCCTCGTCCGAGGCGGGGATGGACCGCGCGCCTCCGTTCGCGCTGCACCGCGTCGCGCGCCTGCTGCGCCAACGCCTGCAGCAGTGGCTCGCCGCGCACGAGCCGGGGCTCTCGCCCGAGCAGTGGTTCGTCCTGTACCGCCTGCACGGCGAGGACGGAGTCGCGCAGACGGAGCTGACCGACCCCGTGCTGGACGACCGCCCCAACGTCACGCGCCTGCTCGCCGCGCTGGAGGCCGCCGCCCTGGTCCGCCGCGCGCCGTGCGGGGACGACCGCCGCCGCACGCTGGTCTACCTGACGGACGCGGGGCGAGCCCTGGTGGACCGCCTGCTCCCCTCCGCCGTCGCGGAGCGCGACCGCATCCTGGCCGGCGTGGCCGACGACGACCTGGCGCGCATGATGGCCTCGCTCCGCCAGGTCGAGGCGAACCTCTCCGCGATGGTCCCGGTCGATCCTCCTCCTCCCGCCTGAACACCTCCCGCGCCGCGCGGAGGGCTAGCCGCTTGACAACGGTTGCACAAAGCAACATATTAGTTGCCGAGGTAACTAAAATCGAACCTGTAAACGGGAGGCCGTGATGGCTGCGACGACGAACGGCGGGCCGGTGGTGAAGACGACGGACGCCAACGTGGACGAGGTGATCGGGACGGCGGGGGTGGCGCTGGTGGACTTCGGCGCGGCGTGGTGCCCGCCCTGCCGGATGATGGAGCCCATCGTGGAGAAGCTCGCCGAGGCCTACGCCGGCCGCGTGCGCGTGGGAGCGCTGGACACGGACGCGAACCCGCGGGCCGCCGGGCGCTGGAACGTCCGCAACCTGCCGACGTTCCTGGTCTTCAAGGACGGCCAGGTGGTCGACACCATCATCGGCGCCGTGGGCCGCGACGTGCTGGAGAAGCGGGTGCAGGCGCAGCTCTGACGGCTGCCGGCCCGGCGGAGGACGGACGACGGGCGGAGGAGAGGGAAGAGCAGAGCGGCGGTCCGGACCGGGCCGTCGCTCTGCTTTGTTGCCTAGGGTTCAGGCACAGGTAAGTTAGATCCGACCGCAGGCGGTCCCGCTTCCTTCGCGCTGGATCTCGTATGCAGCCCTTGCACGACAAGCTCGGAGAGCCGGACCTGCGGATCGAGGGCTTCCAGCTCTGGGGCGTCGGATGGGAGAGTGAGGAGCGGCCGGGATATGGGCCCGACAACTGGCTGCGCGCCGTCGCCCATTGCGGGGGTAACGGGGCGAGCGTCTGGATCGACGGTTCGTTCCTGGAGACTCCGGACGTGGAAACGTTCGCGAAGGAGTGTGCCCTGCTGAACGAGTCTCTGACCGGACGCGCCACGCTCGATTCCTGCGAGCCTAACCTTCGCGTCAGTCTCCGGAGCGAGGGCCGCACCGGACACCTCGAGGTCGAGGTGGAGATCACCCCGGACCTCGCGACCCAGGAGCACCTCTTCCGCTTCACGATCGATCAGAGCTTCCTGCCCGAGATCCTGCGCCAGTGTCGCAGGGTTCTGGCCGCGTACCCGGTGCGTCGGCGCCTCTGAGTGCGCGGCTCCCGATCCGCCCGACTGTACATCCGCGACCACCTGCTGGGCGTGAGTGTCGCGGTCGTGGTCGCGAGCGTCGTTTTCGCCTGGGGCTGGGTGCTGTACCGCGACGCCCGCAGAGGGTGCTTGCGGGGCGGCAGGGGCGGGTGCGACGACGCGGCCTCGTTCCCGCGGCCGAAGGACGTGGGCGGGGTGCCGCGCCCCCCCCCCGTGCGAGGTCCCGTACTCTCCACCGCTGGGTCTCGCCGGCGACTCCGCATCGGCGGAATCCCGGTGCGCCGCGATCCTAGTCGCCCGGGCGGAGCTGGCCCGCATGCCGGATTCCGAGCCGGACATCGCCCCCGGGGACACCGCACGCATCGCCTCGGCGCGCGTCGTCGACATCGACCAGATCGAGGGTGAAGCGGGGCGGGTCACCCGGATTCGCTTCGTCGAGCTCGACATTCGCGGACGATCGCGGCTGTTCATCGTCACCATCGACCGCGGGACCGGAAAGGTGCTGCAGGCCAGTCTTGTACACAGGTAGCCGTGGCCACGATGCGACCATCTGCCGGCGGGCGCCGCCTTCAGGGTGTGGTCCTCTGCGTTCTCTGGATCCTCCTCTGCGTCGCCTACTCGGCACCCCTCTGGCTTCCGGGTTTCGTCAGCCTGGACTTCGCTGTGTCCGTGGAGCCGCCTGGACGCACCTGGATGGCGGTCGTGCTCGTGGCCGTGATGCTGCTGGCGCCGCCAATCCTGCTGAGCGTCCTGACGATCCGCTGGTTGCGCGGCCGTAGGCGGAGGTGATCCACATCCGAGTCACCTGTTTGGCCGAGACTATGGCGAGACAGGGGTGGTTGATCTAACGTAGTAGTGCGAATGCACTAACCGGGTCGTGCGGATTGATCAATCGGAGCTTTGAAGAGGGTGCCGATGCCAGCGTTGCCTCAACCTACCCTCACGCCCGAAGAGTACCTGGCTCGGGAGCGTGTGGCGGAGACGAAGAGCGAGTACGTGAACGGGCGCGTGTACGCGATGGCGGCCGCAAGTCGCGAGCACAACCGCATCGTACTGAACATCGGGAGTGAGCTTCGTGCGCAGCTTCGCGGGCGTCCGTGTGAGGCGTTCGTCAACGACCTGCGGCTGAAGGTCTCGCCCACCGGTCTGTACACGTACCCTGACGTGATGGCAATCTGTGGAGAGCCACGGTTCGAGGACAGGCAAGTCGACACGCTGCTGAACCCCTCACTCGTCATTGAGGTGCTTTCGGACTCCACCGAGCGGTATGACCGCGGTGAGAAGTTCGCGCACTATCGACGGCTGGAGTCGCTCCGCGAATACGTGCTCGTCGCCCAAGATCGCATGCAGATCGAGCGCTACGTTCGCGAGGGCGACGAGTGGAGGCTGACGGTGGTGGGCGAGCCTAACGACACGCTCGAGCTGCCGTCGATTGGCTGCGTGCTCCGCCTGGCGGAAGTCTACGAGCGAGTGGAGTTCGGCGAAGCGGGAGAGGTGTGAGCGTGCGCTACGCAGCGTGATCGAGAAGAGCGCGAACGGGTTCGGCGCCTACGTCCCGGATCTTCCCGGCTGCGTAGTGGTTGCAGAGACTGAGGGCGAGGTGCGGGAGCTCAACCGCGAAGCCATCGAGTTCCACCTAGACGGACTGCGCGAGGACGAGGAGGCCATTCCGGAGCCTGCCGCACGGGTTGAGTATGTAGATGTACCGCACGCTGCCTGAAGAGGGACTATAGCAGAGCCTCCTCGCATGCCTCCTCCGCTCCACTCACCCCCGCTGCCGGGATGCATGTGATCTCCCTTTGCGTGGGTTCAGACGTGATATAGTAGGATGAGGTATGGCAAACTCCGTCCCTGATTTTTACCCCACACTGCACCTTGGCAAGCGATCGGATTAGGGTGTTTGATTACGAACTGCCGGCCGATATGCTTGGGCAAGTCGAGGCGATGCAGAACGTGGTTCTGTCATATGCGACGGGCGGAGAGCCCGATGCATATGCGTATACTGAACTCCGGCGCCTGCTACTGGGTGAATCCACACTTGTGGGAAGGCTACCGCGTTTCCTGTCTACGTGCCGGGATATTAAGCAGTTCTGGGCGTATATCAAGAAATTCGATGGCTATCAGCAGCGGCGCGAGCACATCTGGGATGAGTTTAGACCTGCGCTTGATTATCTGGAGAGCCCTGGCCGTACTCCGCTGGACGAGGTTACGTCGAACGCGCTTGCAACCTTTGACCTCGAAACTGTTCACAGCATCTGGTCGCGCGCTCTTGCCCGGAGAGCGGATGATCCAGAAGGTGCGATTACATCTGCTAGAACCCTTCTCGAATCGATCTGTAAGCACATCCTCGACGACGCTAATGTCGAGTATGATGATGCCGCTGACCTTCCGAAGCTTTATGGACTTGCCGCTAAGCAGTTGAACATTGCTCCGAGTCAGCACACCGAAGAGGTATTCAAGCAGATTCTTGGTGGATGCTTCACAGTCGTTAACGGCTTGGGTACGCTGCGGAACCGCTTAAGCGACGCCCACGGCAAGGGCCGCCTTCCCGCGAAGCCCGCTCCTCGGCATGCGGAACTCGCAGTGAACCTTGCCGGCACCATCGCAACCTTTCTCGTCGCGACAGCTCTCAGTCGCTCGGATCCCGCGTGATGCGCGAGACGGACAGGGCAGTGGCCGGAAACGCGGAGGGGGCGCCTCGTGGCGCCCCCTCCGTTTGTCCTTCCACAGCCCTGTCTACCGCTCTCCCCCCCCAAACATCTCCTCCCGGGGCGGCAGCGGGCGCTTCTCCAGCTCCCAGCGGAACGAGCCCTCGCGCTCGATCGCTGCTCCTTGGTGAGCCCGCGGTAGCCGCACGGCGGCTTCCGCAGCTTGCGCGGCAGCGCGACCAAGCCACCCCGGCGGGTTCGAGTAGAAGAGCACGCCTGCGCCACAAATCGGAGCGTGGGGGAACGACATGCCCCCTGACCGGCTGGACGGCGCCGAATACGAGTGCGGGAGGGAGCATTGTCATGGCTCGCTCCCGTGATCCTGTGGAAAGCGGTCGCCGCTCGCCGCTCCACCCGCAACACCCCGTCCGCCGCGGTCACCCTTCCGGCCCCGCGGTCGAGGCACACCCCCGCGCATAATCGTACCGCCCGGATCCAACCGCGACGACCCGGCACGATCCACCACGGCAGGCGACGCGATACTCCGCGCCGTCGCTCATCGCCTGGCGCTCCGGAGCCGGCCACTCCAGCACATGGAAACGGAAGAGGCCGGGCCCTTCCTGCACGACTTTCTCGAACGCGACGAGGGCATCGGCGCCGCATCGGTAGGCGGTCCCCATCGGCTCGAGCCCGCGAGCACCGCGAGCGGGGAAGACGACGTCCCGCGGCAGACCCGCCGTGTCGACGAAGACGCGGCGGGTGGCGAGCAGGGGACCCAGTCGTGACGCCACAGAGTCCAGCACAGCGCGGTACGCCGCGGCGGGAGGCGCTTCTCGTCTGAACTCCGCTGCTGACCGACCGACACCCCTATCGCCGTAGCCGGGCGGCTCGCAGTGGCATCCAGCATTGCGCGCAGGCACGCAGCCCGAGGCGAGCATCGCGCCGAGCGTGAGAAGCGCGAAGCTGCGCCCGTGGGTCATGGGAGAGCGGTCGAAGAGGGTCGCGTCGGAACTCCCGGTGCCGTAGGGTCCGGGGGGAGCGACATCGAGGCGGAGGCAGGAGACAACGCATCAGGAGCCCCCATCCTGACGGCCACACGGGCCGGTACGGGGCGACGAGTGCGGCTGCGACTACCGCTCGGGCCCGGCGAACATCGCTTCCCGCGGCGGCAGCGGGCGCTTCTCTAGCTCCCAGCGGAACGAGCCCTCGCGCTCGATCCGCTGCTCCTTCGTGAGCCCGCGGTAGCCGTACGGCGGCTTCCGCAGCTTGCGCGTCAGGGCGATCCCCAGCCAGCCCAGCGGGATGTAGTAGAAGAGCACGTCGAGGTCCCGCAGCCACGCGTGCAGCCGGTTGCGCGCGGGCGGGCGCTCGCGGTCGCGGACGAACTGCGTGTACGAGTACGGCCACCCGAACGGCGTCGCGCGGAAGCGGCGGCCGGGGATGACCTTCATCGCGCGCCACAGGCCCTTCACGTCGTACGGCTTCTCGCCGTGCTCCGCCACCGCCGCGTCCAGCCGCTGCTGCGCCAGGTCGTGGATGCGGTCCGCCACGCGCAGGATGGCCTCGCGGTCGGGCTCGTCGTCGTCCTGCACCCCCTCTTCGCGCAGCATTCCGCGCACGTCCAGCGGGTCGCCCACCACGAACACCATGCGGCAGGGGAACGCCAGGTAGAACAGGAACGGGAAGACCGCCACCAGGAATACGATGGGGATGGGGAAGAACGGCAGCCCCAGCAGCTTCTTGAACACGTCGTTCAGCCACGGGAAGGTGATCGCCGTGGGGTTCACCCACTCCGCGTTCACCACCGCCACCGTGTAGACCGGCGCGCGGTGCTTGTCCGCCAGCACCACGAACGACGAGTGGAAGTGCTGGAGCTGGTAGCGCTTCAGGAAGCCCTTGCCGATGCCGGGCACCCCCTCGGGGTAGTAGATCACCTTGTCGCCGCGGGCGAGCAGGCGGTCGTAGTTCCCGAAGGTCATGTCCACCCCGCCGCCCCGCCGCCACCAGTTGTCCACCCCGAACGGCCGCATCCACCACACCGCCGCGAGCTGCGGCGTGTAGACCGAGCGGAACTTCCCCTGCTTCGACAGGCCCACGGCGCGCCAGAGCAGCCCGTCCAGCACCACCGCGTCGTGCGGAAAGGCGTTGCCGCTGTGGTTGGGGGCCACGATCAGCGGGCCGTCGTGCGCGATCTTCTCCGCGCCGATGATCTCCGCGCGGAACCACACGTCGATCACGTCGCCCAGGAAGCCGCGGTTCAGCGCCCGGATGAAGTCCCACTCGATGGGGTCGTGCGGGACGGGGTCCGGCGGGGCGGGGGGAACGTGGCCCACCGCGGGGATCTCGTTCTCCTCCGAGTCCACCCGCTCCCAGAGCTGCTCCAGGTCCGCCGGGCTCATCCGCAGGTCCACCTGGAACGGCGGGGCGTCCGCGCTGCGCTTGGCGCTCACTTGCCGAACAGCGCCAGGAGGAACGCCGCGCCGAACAGCCCGCCGTAGAGCCACGGCGACGTGCCCTGCACCACTCCCAGCACCCCGCCCACGATGCACGACGCGGCCAGGATGCTGCTGCGGATGCCCGCCAGCGGGTTCTGCGGCGACCGGTCGTTCAGCATCTCCTCCGCCGCGCGCGCGCCCGACGCCAGGAGCTGCGGCAGGCGGATCATCACGTCCACCAGCTCCGGCGAGCCGCGCAGCACCTGGCGCAGCAGCAGCTTGGGGTTGAACTGCTGCTGGAAGATCTTCGACACGTGCCGCTCGGAGACCGTGGCCACGTCCAGCTTGGGGTCCAGCATCCGCCCCACCCCCTCGAACGTCACCAGCGCCTTCACCATCAGCGTCATCTCCACCGGGAAGAAAACGCGGTAGCGCCCGCCCAGGCCCACCGACTCCAGGATCAGGTGGGCCACGCTGAGCGTGCCGTCCGCCCCGTGGGTCACGAAGCGGCGCAGCAGGTCCGCCACGGCGCGGCGGAAGCCGTTCGGGTCGCCGCCCTTCCCCACGGTCGCCATGTCGGCCAGGTACTTGGTGGCGCCCTCGATGTCGCCGCTCACCAGCGCGTGGAAGTAGTACAGCATCTGCCGGCGCGTGCGGTCCTCGAAGCGGCCCACCATCCCCAGGTCGATGAAGGCCACCCGCACCCGGCGCCCCGGAAGGATCATCAGGTTCCCCGCGTGCAGATCCGCGTGGAAGAACCCGTCCTGATAGAGCATGCGGATGATGCCCGTGGCGCCCAGGTCGATGGCGCGCTGGCGGTCGTCCTCCGACAGCGCCTGGGTGGGCGGCGCGCCGGGCTTGAAGCCGTCCATGAACTCCATCGTCAGCACCTCGGTGGAGGAGAGACGACGGTAGATCCTGGGGAAGACGATGTCGGGGACGTCGCGGAAGTTCGCGGCGAAGGTCTCGGCGTTGTCGGCCTCGAAGGTGTAGTCCACCTCCTTGATGGTGTAGGCGCTGAACTCCGCGATGATCTGGCGCGGCTGGTAGCGGGGGAGCGCGAACTGCAGCAGGCCGCCCACCATCCCCAGCAGCGTGAGGTCCGACTCGATCACCTCGCGGATCCCCGGCTTGATCACCTTCACCACCACCGCCTCGCCTTCCTTCGTCTCCGCCAGGTGCGCCTGCGCGATGGAGGCGGAGCCCAGCGGCTCCTCCTTCACCCAGCGGAACGACTCCCCCAGCGGCCGCCCCAGCGACTCCTCGATGATCTCCCGGACCTGGGGGAAGGGGATGGCGGGAAGGCGGTCGAACAGGTTCTGCAGCTCGGTGGTGACCGACCGCGGGAGCAGGTCCTCGCGGATGGCCATGATCTGGCCCAGCTTGATGTAGGTGGGCCCCAGGATCTCCAGCCGCCGGCGGAGCTGCTGCGGAAAGGGGAGGCGGCGGATGTCCTTGTCCAGGAAGGGCCAGAAGACCGACGCGCTGAGCCGCGGGAACCAGGAGCGAAGCCCGCTGCGCCGCTCGCGCGGCAGGCTGCGGACGTACGCCACCGCACCCCCGGCCAGCAGGCCGAGCGTGTGCTTGTAGACCACGAAGAACCGCCGCACCAGCCCCTTGTAGGGCCGCAGCGGGTCGAAGACGAAGCCGGCCGGCTTCGACGGCCGGGCCGGCGCGGGCTCCTGCGTCGGCGGCACCGGGTGGGGCACCTCCACGCCGGAGCTGGGCCGCCCCCCCGGCTCGCCGAAGGCGGGGGGAGGGAGCAGCGCGGCCTCGTCCGCCGCCGGTAGCGCGCGGGGCGCCGCGGGCGGAGCCTGCTCCGGCTCCGCCCCGGCGCCCCGGTCGGGATCGTCCGCGAGCGCTCCGCGGATCGCTGCCTCCTCGCTGGTCACGGTCCCCGCGTCAGCCGTACATCGACTGGATGGCGCCCGCGTACTTCTCGTGCACCACGCGCCGCTTCACCGACATCTTGGGCGTCAGCTCGCCGCCCTCGATGCTCCACGGCTGGTCGAGCAGGGTGAACTTCTTCACCTGCTCCCACGCGGGCAGCCCCTCGTTCACGGTCGTCATCAGCTCCGCGAAGAGCGCCTGCACCTTGGGGTGCTCGGTGCTCACGCCCTCGCGCAGCACCTCGCCGCGGTCGGCGAAGTGCGCGGCCACGGCGGGGCGGTTGATGACGATCAGGGCCGAGCAGAAGTGGCGCTCGTTGCCGATCACCACCGCCTGCTCCACGAAGGGGCTGGCGGCCATGCGGCGCTCGATGGGCTGCGGGGCGATGTACTTCCCCGTGCTCAGCTTCATCAGCTCCTTCTTGCGGTCGGTGATGAACAGGTGCCCCTGCGCGTCCAGGTGCCCCACGTCCCCCGTGTGGAACCACCCCTCGGCGTTGATGGCCTCGGCCGTGGCCTCCGGGTTGTTCCAGTAGCCCTGCATCACGTTGGGCCCGCGGCACAGGATCTCGCCGTCGTCCGCGATCTTCACCTCCACGCCCTCGATGGGGGTGCCCACGGACCCCGCCCTCAGCTCGCCCCGCTTGTAGACCGTGATCACGGGCGACGTCTCGGTCAGCCCGTACCCCTGCCCGCAGAAGATGCCGATGGCGTTGACGAAGTTCATCACCTGGGGTGAGAGCGCGGCCCCGCCGCTGGTGATCGCCTGCAGGTTGCCGCCGAAGAGGGCGCGCAGCTTCCGGTAGACCAGCGCGTCCGCCAGCGCGTACTGCACCCGCTCCGAGACGCCCAGCGGGCGCTCCACGTCGAAGCGGTTCGCCAGCTCCAGCCCCCACTTCAGGATCGCGCGCTGCGCGCCGGAGAGCTGCGTCACCTTGTTGTTGATCCCCGCGTGCACCTTCTCCAGCAGCCGCGGGACCGACGAGAAGTGCGCGGGCTTCACCGTCTGCAGGTCCTCCAGGATCTGCTCGAAGCTCTCCACGTACCAGACCGGGTACCCCATGTGCAGGTACAGGTACGACAGCATCCGCTCGAAGACGTGCGAGAGCGGCAGGTAGGAGAGGATGCGCTGCCCGCGGTTGGCGTCCACGTCCCACGGCATCCGGTCCAGCGACGCCAGGACGTTGGAGACCAGGTTCCCGTGGGTGAGCATCACCCCCTTGGGCGTGCCCGTGGTGCCCGAGGTGTAGATGAGCGTGGCCAGGTCGTCCGCGCTCACGCGAACCCGCCAGGAGGGGAGCAGCCCCGGCTTCACCGTCCACAGCGCGCGCCCGCTCTCGATCACCTCGTCCCAGCCCAGCACGTCGGCGGCGTGGCTCCCGCGGATCCCGATGGTGGCCTTGAGCCCCGGCACGCGGGGGAGCCGCTCCGCCACCGGCGCGTACAGCGCCGCGGTGGAGACGATGTAGACCACCGAGCCCGAGTCCTGGAGGATGAACTCGATCTGGTCGGCGGGCTGCGTGGTGTAGATGGGGACGTTGACGGCGCCCAGCGACAGGATGGCCCGGTCCGCGATCAGCCACTCGGCGCTGTTCTCGGAGTGCAGCGCCACCCGGTCGCCCCGGCGCACCCCGATCTCGTACAGCCCCAGCGCCAGGTGCTCCGCCGCGGCCTCGAAGTCCTTCACCGAGGTCTCGATCCAGCGGCCGTCGCGCTTCGTGGCGGCGGCCACGCCGCTGGGGTTGGAGGCCAGGCCCTGGGTGACCAGCGCGATCAGGTTGGCGGGAGCTTGGCTCATGCGGGGCCTCGGCGGCGTGGAAGGGGTGGAGGCGCTCAGCGGTTGCGCCCGTACTGCTCGTGCGACGAGACCCAGTCGCTGGACGAGATGGCGGCGCCCAGCGACAGCTCGCCGGCCAGCACCACGCCCGCCACGATCTCGGCGAACTTGTTCACGCTCCCGCGCGCCGTGCACCCAAGCATGGACAGGCACTCGCGCTGGGTGGGCAGCCCCGTGCCGCCGCCGTGGGTGGCCACGATCAGCGAGGGGATGGTGATGGACATGTACAGGTCGCGCTCCGGGGTGAGCTCCGCGTAGCCCACCGCGGCCGAGCTCTCCGCCACGTTCGCCACGTCCTGCCCGGTGGCGATGAAGATGGCCGTGATGGCGTTGGCCGAGTGCGCGCCGTTGTTGTTGGCGCCCGACAGGATGGAGCCCACGTTGGCCACGTGGGAGTGGTACACCAGCGCCTCGGGCTCCACGCGCATCCGCTGGATCAGCACGTCGCGCTTGATCACCGCCTCGGCCGTCACCCGCTTGCCGCGCGTGCGCATGATGTTGATCTGCGACGCCTTCTTGTCGGTGGCGAAGTTGGACTCCAGGTAGAAGTGGCGGATCCCCGGGTACTGGTCCAGGATCCACGAGCACGCCGCGAAGGTCGCGCGCCCCACCATGTTCTGCCCGGCCGCGTCGCCGGTGGAGTAGTTGAAGCGCAGGTAGACGAACTTGTTGGAGAGGTAGTGGTCGATGTACTGCAGCTTGGCGATGCTGCTGGTGGCCTCGGCCTCGGAGGCGATCTTCGGGAAGTTGTCCTGCACCCACTTCACGAACTCGCGGCCGCCGCGGGCGTCGTCGAACACGAACACGGGCGCGCGCTGCATGGAGTCGCCCACCACCGTGCACTTCACCCCGCCCGACTGGTTCAGCACCTGGATGCCGCGGTTGTACGAGGCGACCAGCGTGCCCTCGGAGGTCGCCATGGGCACCAGGAACTCGCCGATGGCGTGCTCGCCGTTCACCTGGATGGGCCCCGCGAACCCCAGCGGCACCTGCGCCACGCCCGAGAAGTGCTCGCAGTTCCCCTTCACCAGGTGCGGGTCGAAGGAGTAGCGCTTCACGTGGTTCAGCTCGGCCCCGGTGAACTCCTCGGCGAAGCGCTGGCGGGCCTGGATGGCGGTCTCGGAGTAGTCGTCGGTGGGGTCGCGCGGGATGCGTCGGGTGGCCGGCTGCTGCTCGGAGATGGCGTCCTGCACGTTCAGCTTCAGCTTGCCGAAAGGCTTGCTGTCGAACGAGATCTCGATGTCGTGCTTGCCCGTGGGGAGCGCCGGGCTCCTGGCCACGATGCTGATGGTCTGCTTGAGCGGGAAGGCCAGGGGCTTGTCCGCGGTGACCTGGTGCGTCTGCACGACCTCGTCGTCCAGGTGCAGCTCCACGTCGTGGAGGGGGATCTCCTGCCCGTCGATGCGGATGCCGCGCAGCCCGGTGACCGTCGCGTCGCTCAGCCGGTTCTTGATGGAGAACGAGACGCCGTGGTCCCCGTTCTTCAGGCTCCCGAAGGTGTAGAGCTGCTTGAGCAACAGGCTCGGAACGAACATCGGGCGTTCTCCGGGGGGTGGGGTGAGCGGGCCGGGATCCGGGGAGGGCGGGGACCGGGCCGCGGCGCGGGGCGCCGCGGCCGGATGGTCGCGAAGGGGACGTGGCGGGGCGCCCGCCGCGGTGGTCCGCGGCCCCTCTCAGGCGGCGGACGGGGCGAAGCGGACGCGGAGCCAGCCCTTCTCGACCCGGGTTTCCTGAAGAGTATAGTACGCCAGGAACTTGGGCAACAGTGCGCTCCGGCGCTGGTTGTCCACCTGGATCACCAGCCGGTCGCCCGCGTGCCGGGCGGTCACCTCCGCCGCCTCGGCGAAGGGGAGGCGCACCTCCAGCAGGTAGTCCGCGCCGTCCTCTCTCACGCGGTACGTCTGCCCCTCGTACATCAGCGCGGCGGGGTCGCGGTCGCCGTAGAGCCGCTCCGCCACCTGGCGCAGCAGCGGGATCCCGAACACCTCGCGGCCGCTGTGGGGAACGCGCAGGATGGGCAGGGGCGAGAAGGAGGACTCGATCTCCTCCAGGTGCCGGGCCTGGGCGCGCACGTACTCCGCCAGCGCCTCGCCGGCGCCCTCCGCGGGCAGCACGCGGTTCACGATCACGGCGTCCACGCCGTAGCCGTAGAGCTGCAGGTAGGTGTAGGCGCGGCGGGCCTCCTCGATCACCATCTTCTCCGGGTTGGCCACCAGGCGCACCGAGGAGAGGTCGGCGTTCGCCAGCACGTCCTGGATGGAGCGCAGCTTCTCGAAGAGCCGCTCCAGCTCCTCGTAGCCGCGGTCCAGCGGGATCCCGGTCGTCTTCCGCAGCGCGAAGCCGGCCGTCTTGATGGCGGTCTTCTGGAACGGGAACGCCTTGGACACCCACCACTCGGTCGCCTGCGGCAGCGTGAGCAGCGTCAGCGTCTCCCCGGTGGGCGCCGAGTCCACCACGATCAGGTCGTACTCGCCCTCGCGGTGGAACTGCTCCAGCCAGAGCAGCACGGAGCCCTCGTTCATCCCCGGCAGCGCCGCCATCTCCTCCGCCGCGATGCGGTCCATCCCCTGCCAGCGGAACACCGCCAGCATGAGCTCGCGCACGTTCCCCCAGTACTTCTTCATGGAGTAGTACAGGTCCACCTCCTGCGCCCACAGGTTGGGCGCGACCAGCTCCGGCTCCGGCCCCAGCGGGCGGTCCAGCGCGTCGGCCAGGGAGTGGGCGGGATCGGAGGAGAGGACCAGGGTGCGGTAGCCCAGCTCGGCCGCCCGCAGGGCCGTGGCCGCCGCGCACGTCGTCTTGCCGACGCCGCCCTTGCCCGTGAACAGGAGGATGCGCTTCGCCATCTGTCGACGCCTCGTGTCAGGGTTCGCCGCCCGACGCGGCCTGGGAGGGCGCGCGGGGCCATGTTGAATTTATGACACGTCGCGTCACAGGGCCAGGGGCCGCTCCCGCGTTTCCCTCGACGGGGTGGACGCGGACTTGCCCTCCCTCTCGCCGTCCCCCCGCCGCCGACCCAGCCGGAGACCGAAGCCATGACCTTCCGCCACCTCGCCGCCGCCGCCGTGACGGCCGCCGCCCTCGCCGTCTCCGCTCCGGCGCGGGCGCAGGACCCGAGCTGCCGCGACCCCAAGTCGCAGATGGAGATGAACCACTGCGCCCACCGCGCCTACCGCGCGGCCGACGTGCAGCTCAACACCGTCTACCGGGCCGTCCGCGCCCGCCTGGGCCCGCAGCGCCGCGAGCTCCTCCGCCTGTCGCAGACGGCGTGGATCGCGTTCCGGGACCGCGAGTGCCGCTTCCAGGCGGCCGAGGCGGAGGGCGGCTCCATGGCGCCCATGCTCCTGGCGGGCTGCAAGGAGACGCTCACGAAGGAGCGCATCCGCCACCTGCGCGGGGAGGGGCAGCGCTCCGGCTGACGCGCCCGCGCGGCTGGCGGGACGCCGGGTCCCGCAGGCATCCTCGCGGGCGTCGGCGTCCGTCCGGACGTCGCGTCCTCCGCGACGCCCGCGTCCCGCGCCCCGGCCCCGGGAACACCCGGCGCCGCGCCGCGTACACCTCCGCTCCGGCCGCCGTCGGCGGCGCGATCCCTCTCCCTCCCCGAAGCGAGCCCATGCGCGCCCTCCTCCTTCCGCTGGCAGCGGTCCTCCTCGTCGCCCCCGCCGCGGCGGGCCAGCGCTCGCAGCTCGCGCTGGAAGCCAACATCGTCCAGGGCACGGTCTCCTACGCGAGGGCCACGTCGCCGGGGAAGCTGATCGGGGTGGAGCTGGGGGTCGGCTTCCCGCAGCTCGACGTCACGCTGGCTCCCGCGGACGAGGACTTCATGGGGATCTTCCACCTGGGCGTCTTCCGCCGCTGGCTGCCCTCGGAGCGCGGGGCGGTGGACGCGGGGGTGCGCGTGGGCCTGGCCGACCTGCACGAGTGCGGAGCGAGCGACTGCCTGCCGGGCGTCTACGCCTCCGGCACGGCGCAGGCCTCGTTCGGCTGGCGCCGCGTGAAGCTCGGGCCGCGGGTGCAGGCGGGGGTGATACGCGAGAGCGGTCGCGACGGGACCTTCTTCACCGTGATCCAGCCGCTCAACGTCACGATCTACCACTCCTGGTAGAGTCGGGCGGCGCGATCGTCGTCGAGTCCACCGCCGCAGCGGACGGGGGGTCGGGTGGGGCCGGGTCGGCGGCGGGGATGCCGGCGGGGCGCACGGTGGGCACGGGTCGCGACTCGCCGGCCAGGGTGGCCTCGAGCCCCCAGCGCGCGCCGCCGCGGCGAAGGGCCGCGACGCGGCGGGCGAGCTCCGCGTGGGCCACGTCCTCGGGACTGGGCTCGTCGGCCTTCATCCACTCGCAGTGGTTCAGGTCGGCCAGCACCGAGCGCCAGGCGCAGGTGTGGCCGAACCCCAGCACGTGCATCATCTCGTGGGCGACGAGCCGCGGCCCGTCGCTGGCGGCCAGCAGCCACGGGTTGCGGAACCGGACGGCGCCGTAGGTGATCTCGCCCGTGGCGGAGCCGATCACCGTGCCGCGCCCCGAGTAGCGCAGCTCCGGGTCGATGCGGACGAGCACCACGTCGTCCGGCCCGCCCTGGTCGTCCGGCAGGGTGCCCAGGTAGGTGGCGGGCCGGAAGAGGTCGCGGCCGATGGTGGCCTCCAGGGCGTCCACCCCCTTCCAGAACGCCACCGAGTCGCGCGGCGAGATGCGCACCGCCTCCTCCTCGCGGTCGAACGCCACGCGCAGCGGGAAGCGGCCCTCCGGCCACGCCTGCAGCGGCAGCGCGCCCGGGGTCGCGGCGGCCACCAGCGGGAGGAATCCCGAGCACCCGCGGCACGACTCGCGGTAGGCGAGCCGCATCGACAGCCCCACCCGCTTCCCCGCGTGCGTTCCCGCCTCCACCGTCCACCGGCGCGGCACCAGCACCAGCGTGGGCCCGCGCTCCAGCTCGCGCCGGGTCGCACGGACGTACGCCGGAAGGAAGCGGTGGTCCGCGGGGTAGGTCCACAGCTCCAGCGAGTCGCCCGCAGCCGAGGCGGGGATGCGCAGCGGCAGGCGCCCGGCGGAGTCGGCGGACGCGGAGTCGGCCTGGGCGGCGCCGCGTACCCAGGCGCGGACGCCGGCGACGGGGGAGCCGTCCGCGGCCACGACCTTGATGGGCGTGGGCGCGTCCTGCCCTCGCGCGGGAGCGGCGGCCAGCGGGGCGAGCGTCAGCAGGGCGGCGGCGAGGCGGAGGCGGCGCATGGGTCCTGCGGGTGCAAGTCGTTCGTCTGCGGACGCTTGCATACACCGGAACTCGGCCGGGGATCGCTTTGCCGGTTCCATCGTTCGAAGCGCGCATCCGATCACCTTGCCGGTGATTGGCGCCAGCGGTACGTTCTCCTGCGCCCTCTCCCGCCCCTTCCCCCGCTCTCCGGACGATGTCCGAACGCCCGGATCCCGCCGCGCTCCTCGTCCAGCACCTGTCCTGGATCGACCGGGTCTCCGCCGCCCTCTGCCGCCGCCACGGTCTTGGCGCGGACGAGGCGGAGGAATTCGCCTCGTGGACCAAGGCGAAGCTCGTGGAGGACGACTACGCGATCCTGCGGAAGTTCCGCGGCGAGAGCGCGTTGACCACGTACCTCACGGTGGTGGTGTCCATGCTCTACCGCGACTATCGTGTGTCGCGGTGGGGGCGATGGCGTCCGTCCGCGGCCGCACGGCGTCGGGGTGAGGTGGCCGTGCGGCTGGAGACCCTCGTCTACCGGGACGGAATGGGGTACGAGCAGGCGGCGGAGGTGCTCCGGGCGCGTGGCGAGGCACGGCTGAGCGCGGGGGAGGCGGCGCGGATCCTGGCGGATCTGCCGTACCGGACCCGCGGGCGACCCGTGCAGGTGGGCGACGAACCCCTGGCCGCTGCCGCGGGCCCGGGGGGTGCGGACGAGCGCGTGCGGGCCCAGGAGGTGGAGGCGGAGCGCAAGGAGGCGGAGGAGGCTCTGCGGGCCGCCATGCAGGACCTTCCCGCGGAGGACCGGGTGATCCTGCGGATGCGGTTCTGGGAAGGCGCGACCGTAGCCGACATCGCACGGGGCCTGGCGCTGGACCAGAAGCCGCTCTATCGGCGCATCGAGCGGATGCTGGGGGTGATGCGGAACCACCTCCAGGCGGCCGGCATCTCGCGCGAACGGGTGCGCGACCTGCTGGCGGAGGGGGAGTCATGAGGCGCCAGAATGTGAGAACAGCGGTTCGTGTCCGTCCAACCAGGATGACGCGCGGAGAATGGAGGAGACCGTGACCGACGCGACGCGGGACGGGGAGCGGCTGGCCGCGCTGCTGGACGGAAGGCTGGACGAAGGGAAGCGTGCGGAGCTCCTCGCGGAGCTCGCCCTGTCCGAAGAGGACCTGGAGATCCTGGCGGATGCCGCCGCGGTGACCCGCGAGCTGGAGGAGGAGGACCGGGGGACGCGGCCCGACGGCGTCCTGCCGCTCCGGCCTCCGGTGGACGGCACCCGCCGTTCGTGGCGCCCGCCGCGATGGCTGGCCGCCGCGGCCATCGTCGCCGGACTGGCGCTGGCGCCCCTGCTCTGGCTGGCGAGCCGCGAGCCGGGGCTCGCCGCGCCCGGGACGCTCGTGGAGCGCCTGGGGCCGGTGGGGGAGCTACGGGACCCGAAGCCCTGGTCGTCCACGCGGTCGGCGGGAGACCAGGCGGGCGGCCCGGCCCTGGCGGTGCGGGTGGGTGCGCGGCTGGTGGACCTGCGGGTGGCGGCGCGGACGGGGGAGGGTGCCGCGGAGGTGGCCGCCGACCTTCAGGGGATGCTGGGTCGCCTTCCCGGCGCGGCCGCGGCGGCGGCCCGGTTCGAGGTACTCGTGCGTGAGGGGGTCACGGAAGACCGGGTGGCGGAAGCCGAGGCCACGGCACTGCAGGCGGTCGGACCCGAGCCGGCGCGGGTGGGGGCGTGGCTGCAGGCCGCCCGCCTGGCGGCCGTGCACCGGCGGCGAGAGTTCTTCCAGCGCAGGCAGACGGAGGCGGCGCTGAGCGCCGCGGAGCGAATGCTCGCGGCCAACGCGGACCGCTCCGGCATCGCCCGACTGCGGGTGACGCTGGAGCGGTCGGAGCCGCCCGACTGGGGGCTGCTCGAGTCCGATCTGCGGAAGCTTCTGGAGGCGCTGGGCGGATGACCGCCCGGCGCCTTCGCCGTCAGGTGGGCTGCGTTACGGGCTCGGAGCGGCGCCGATCTGCCGTTTTCCGCACGTCTACTCCTTCTCCTCGAACTGTGCCGACATGCAGGTATAGGGGCTCGCTCCTTTGTCCGCATCGTCTGCGCTGCGCAGACCGCCCTGCTTGCAATCGTTTTTCCTGAACTTCGGCAGCTTCTTATCGGTGCCCAGCACCAAGTCGTAGTACGAGCCGAAGTGGTGGGCGTCGGCCTTGTACTCCGGCTCACCCGGCTCCGCGGGATGGGGCGGAAACTCGGCCGGCTGCGCGTGCCAGATCTTGATCTCGATCGCGTCGTCGATCGAAAAGACGGTGAACGTGGGTCCGGCCCTGCCGCCGAGCCCCTTGAGCTCCAGATCGAACCCAGGTTTGCCGAGCTTTGGGACCGTCCATTTCACCCGATGGCTCATGCGCCGGGGCTGCGGGAGCTTCCACTCCCAGCAAGCGCCCTGCTCGTGGGGCGTTCCCTGACCACTGGGGAGGGTGACCCGTGCGGCAAGCATCCCATCGGCGGTGCCGGTCAGCGCTCCCGGGCGAAGGGTCCCGCTCAACGTGCCCACTTCGCCGCCTACCGATGCGATCGCCGGCGACCCGTTGCCGGGCATGGTGAGCCACCGCCCGTTGAGGGGGATGTGGATCTCTAGATGGTCCAACTGCGTCTGGTTGGGGCGAAGGTAGGCCGAGTCCACCATGAGGTGCACCGCGTGCTTCTCCAGCGGCTTCCCGTGTCCGCTGTGCTTCGCCGCGTCCGGCATCAGGACGTGCATCGCTTCCTTCCCCGGTTCGGGGACGAAGAGGCAGAGCCCGGCGAAGTCGATGGAGAGCGAGAACGTGTCTGCCATGTAGGACTCCCTTCGCAGTCAGTTCCCCGCGTACACGAACCCCGCCCACGCGGAGGGGTCGCGGAACCGCGGATTGGTCGAGCGGACCAGGTGGAGCTGTGCAGTGCGCAGTGCGGCGGCCGGGTCACCGGTCCGGCGGTACTCGCGGTGGAAGGCGGCCATCAGCTCCGCGGTGGCCGCGTCGTCCACGAGCCAGAGGCTTCCCACCACCCCGCCCACGCCGGCCCCCAGCAGCGCTCCGCCCAGGCCGGCGAGGCCGCTTCCGTTACCGTTGGAGGCCCCCAGCGTGGTGCAGGCGGAGAGCACCACGAGACGCACGTGGTCCAGGTCCAGCTCCTGTAGGTCGGCAGCGGTGAGGCGGTCACCGCCGCCCCGGCCTGGCTCCGCGGCCGTGAGGAGATAGGATCGCTCCGGCCGTTCGGCGTCGAAGACGGCGTGGCCCGCGAAGTGGAAGACCGACGAGGTCTCCAGCAGGCGCTGCACCGTGCCGGCACGGGCCGCCTTGTCGGCCACGACACCCACTCCGTAAGCCCGGGCGGCCTCCGCGACCTCTCGGTGGGCGTACGGCAGGCGGTCCACGCCCGGGTTGGCGAGAAGATCGAACGCCGGGTCGGCGACGAAGGCGGCGCCGCGGGAGGGGGAGACGCGGTGGATGGGCCGCGCGCTGGCGGCGGCCGCCGTGGTTCCCAGCCGGAGCGGACGGGCCGCGAGCAGGTACCGTTGGCCGTAACGCGGCCCCGTTCGGAGGGCGCCGAACGGTATTCCGGTGAGCTCCGGATCCAGCAGCAGCACCAGCTCCGTCTCGTCCGGCCCGAGCCACGCCTCCATGGGGCGTAGGAGCCAGGCGGAGAGACGCGCGAGGTGCGGGCCGGCCGCCGCCTCGTCGCGCCGGCCGAACGCCTCTCGGACCGCTTCCGACGCTCGGAGCAGCTCGGCGCGGGGTGCGTGCACCGCCACGGCGCGCACCTCGCCGCCGCGGAGCACCCACGTCAGCACGGTATCTCCCACGACGGCGATCCGCGCGACCACCCGTCCCGGCGGGATTCGCGGAACGACGACGGGGAGTGGGGTGGCCGCGTCGGACGCGGCGGAGAGGGCGACGGCCATCCGCTCCGCGACGGCCAGGCCGTCGCGGCTTCGACCCTGCTGCACGAGCGCCAGGGAGACGCGGCCCGCGAGCTCCCGTGCTTCACCCCCCGTCTGGCGCCGTGTCGCGGCCGCTTCCCCCGGCTTCCGCTGCGCGTGCAGGATCACCAGAATGCTGTCCACGTCGCTCCTCGCCTCGTCGAGCTTTCCCTGCTCGAGATAGGAGTCGCCGCGCCGCAGCCGCGTTCGCACCTGCCACAGCGTGCTGACGCCGCTCGCGCGGAAGGCGCGCAGCACCGCCGTCAGGCTGTCCACCGTCGCGGGGTCGCGGGCATCCAGGGAGATGAGCGTGCGGGTGTAGCGTACGTTCTGCTGCAGGCGATTCCTGCCGGCCGGGTCGAGCTCCGGGAGAAGGCGTTCCGCGGCGTTCAGGTCCCGCAGAGCCTCCTCCCGTCGCCCCCGTGCAGCGAGCACGCGGGCGCGCTCGGTCGCGCTCTCGACCGTGTAGAGCGGGATGGCGAGCCGCTTCGTGATGGAGTCGGCCTCCGCCTGGAAGTACGTCGCGGTGTGTGGGAATCCGTCGCCCAGCGCCGCCAGGGCCAGCATCGACAGGGCGTTGCGTGTCCAGCGGCCGGGATACGGTCGGAGCGTCTGCAGCGACCGGTGGAGAAGCTCCAGGCTCGCCGGAACACGCCCCAGGAGCTGTTCGGCCTCTCCCCCGTTCAGCTCCGTGGCGCCCTGGTGCTCGATCTCCCCCAGCCGGGCAAAGCTAGCCGACGCCTCCGCGTAAAGTCTGCTCGCGGCCCCGGGGGCCTCCGCGCGATTGAGCGTGGTCGCGAGCATCCACCGCGACCGCGCCCACATCGCGGGATGCCGGATCGAGTCGGCGGTTCGGACCACCTCCTCGATCCTCGCTCTTCCCGCCCGTGCATCGCCGGCCTGCACCGCGGCTGCGCCCGAGAAGAGATGCGCCCAGAGGTCGAGGGTGGAGGAGAGGCCGTGGGTGTCGATCGTCTCGAACGCCTTCCGTGCCTCTGAGTACCGCACCGCGAAGTAGAGCCGTTGGGCTTCGCCGTACGCCCTGTGCGCCTGCGCGAGCCGCCGCGTCGCGGAGGTGCTCGCGGCATGGCGGCGGATCGCACGGGTGCCGTCCGCCAGGGTTCGGTCGCCCCCCTGGCTCGCGAGCGCCCCGCCCAGCAGCTCCGCGCGTGCCAGCTCCGCGGCGGCCCTCAGCGAGTCGCCGCGTGTCCAGGCCGCGCCCCACGCGGGCAGGACACTGTCCCACCCCATCAGCCGGGCCTCACCCGGGGCGTTCCGCGCGAAGGCCGCCACCTGCTCCGGCGTGGCGCTCGGGGCCAGCGTCGGGAGCCGCGGCCAGGAGGAGAGCGCCGCCACCCTCGTTCGTGCCTCGTCCGCCCACTCCGACGTCGAGTCGACCTCCAGGTAGGACTGCCAGGCTCTCCGCGCCTCCGCGCGCAGGGCCGTGCGGTCCAGCGCCAGGGCCAGGACGTACCGTGCCTGCGCGTGGCCGGGCTCCCGCTCCAGGGCGAGCTTCGCCGTCTCCACCGCCTCGTAGAGCGACACGACCGTCTGGGTTCTCTCCGCGTGGAGGATCAGCGCCGCGGCGAGGTCGGCGTGGAGGTCCGGGGAGCCGCCCGAGACGCGGATCGCCCTGCGGAAGCCATCGAGCGCCCGCGCCAGGAGGGACCCGTCACCGTCGTCCATCAGCACGTCCAGCAGCGCCAGGGTGTGGATCGACGCCGTGCCGGTGCGGTTCCGGAGCTGCTCGTCGGAGCTGGGCAGAGCCGCGGCCGTGTTGGCTCGCTCGCACTCCGCGCGCGCGATGGCCCCGTCTCGCGGAAGGGCCGTCCGGCATTCCTGGTAGCGGAAAGGCACGCTCAGGCGTGGGCCGACCACGCGCGGCATCCGCCGCGTGAAGCCCTCCAGCGAGCCCAGCGGGTCGGCAGGGTCGATGGCCGGTGGACGCCTGGTGTACGCGTCCACGCTCACCGTCAGGACCCCGGCCAGCACGACGGCGACTCCGGCGGCGACGAGGGTGGGGCGCATGCGAAGAGGAGAGAGGGGATCGATCGCGCGGCAAAAGTGTCCCGCAAAGTGCGTCCCCGGCAACCCACCGGCAAGCCTTTCGTTTCCTCCGCGGAAAAGCAGAAGCGCCCCGCCGGCATCCGCCGGCGGGGCGCTTCCCTTCGTCGTCCGTCGAGCCAGGCGGCCTACGCCCCGGCCGGCTCCTCCAGCAGCCGCACCGCCACCGCCTGCACCAGCACCTCGCGCGCCCTCTCCGCGATGGCGTCCAGCGAGGGCGTGCGTGCGAGCGTGGCCTCGGCCCGGCGCCGCACCTCCTCCAGCGAGGGCACCGCGGGGAGCTGCAGCTCGGCGAAGCGCGTCTCCGCCTGCGACCGGGCCTCGCGCAGCCGCGCCAGCATCTCGTCCCGGCCGGGCGCGCTCGCCAGCGCCTCGCGGGCCTGCGCGGCGATCCGCTCGACCGGGAATGACGCGGCGAGCTGGCGGGCGACCTTCTCCACCACCGCGCGGCCCAGTCGGTGCTCGCCGCGCAGCACCGCCTCGGGCGGGGAGCGCAGGTCGTACACGATCCGCATCCACGACAGCACCTTCAGCGCGTAGAACGTCGCGTCCACCTCCCACCAGCGGAAGCCCTGGCGGGTGGAGCTCATGTACGCGTGGTGGTTGTTGTGCCACCCCTCGCCCAGCGTGATCAGCGCGAGCCACCAGTTGTTGCGCGAGTCGTCGCCCGTCACGTACCGCTGCGACCCCACCACGTGCGCCAGCGAGTTGATGGCGAAGGTGGCGTGGTACAGCACCACGGTGCTCCAGAAGAAGCCGACGATCAGCCCCGGCCACCCCGCGAACAGGAAGGAGAAGACGGCGAGGAGCGTGGCGGGGACGTACGGGTGCTCGTTCAGCCAGACCAGTTCGCGGAAGCGGGCCAGGTCGGGGACGGCGTCGTAGTCGGTCCCCTCGTGCCGCTCGGTGAAGATCCAGCCCAGGTGCGCGCGGAAGAACCCGTGGTGCTTGGGCGAGTGGACGTCGATCTCCGTGTCCGCGTGCCGGTGGTGGTGGCGGTGCTTCGCCGCCCACCACAGGATCCCCTTCTGCGCCGAGCTCTGGCAGAGGAACGCCAGCAGGAACTGCCCCACGCGCGAGGTGCGGAAGGAGCGGTGCGAGAAGTAGCGGTGGTAGCCCGCGGTCACCCCGAACATGCGGACCAGGTACAGCACGCCGCACAGGACCAGCGCCCGCGGCGTCACGCCCGTCCAGACCGCGGCGAAGCAGGCCAGGTGCACCGCCACGAACGGGATCGCGTCCGGGTACAGGATGTCGTCGTGGTGGCCGTCGTCGGCGGCGTGGGGCGGGGACGTGGTCGGCGTGGCGCTCACCGGCTCCTCCTGCTGCGGTCCATGTAGGGCATCATCCAAGTTATTGAACACACGTTCAACGGTCAAGGCCGCCCCCGCCGTCGTCCCCCAGGGGTGCGCTCGACAGCCCCGGGGGCCGGCGGTAGATTGCGGCGCCTTCCGCCCGCCTGAAACGCAGGTGCGGAGCGGCTCTCCGCCCCGTCCGCCGCCCCGGAGCCACGGACGCGGCGACGCTCTCCACCGCTCCGCCCGCGACCGACGTCATGGACCCGACTCCGCCGCCGCCCCCCACCACACCCCGCGCCGCCGGGCCCGTGGCCACGGCCGCGTCGTGGAGCCCGGGGGCGGAGCGGGCGCTGGTGGTCGTCTTCACCGCGGCCGTCTTCCTGAGCGCGTTCCTGCTCTTCCTGATCCAGCCGATGTTCTCGCGCATGGTGCTCCCGCTCCTGGGCGGCACGCCCGCGGTGTGGAACACCTGCATGCTCTTCTTCCAGGCGGCGCTGCTGGGCGGGTACCTCTACGCCCACGCCTCCACCCGCTGGCTGGGCTCGCGGCGCCAGTCGGCGGCGCACGTCGTCCTGCTCGCCGCGGCCGCGCTGGCGCTCCCCATCGCCGTCGGCTCGCGGGCCCCGGAGGGCGGGGCGGCGCCGATCCCGTGGCTGCTGGGGCTGATGGCGGTCACCGTCGGCCTGCCGTTCTTCGTGCTCTCGGCCACGGGGCCCATGCTGCAGAAGTGGTTCGCGGACGCGGGACACCGCGACGCGCGCGACCCGTACTTCCTGTACGCCGCCAGCAACCTGGGGAGCATGCTGGCGCTCCTGGGCTATCCCGTCCTCGTGGAGCCCAACCTACGCCTGGGCGGGCAGAGCTGGATGTGGGCGGGGGGATACGGGCTCCTGGGGCTGCTGCTGGCCGGGTGCGCGGTCTTCGTCTGGAAGGCGCCGCGCCCCGCGGCCGCCTCGGCTGACGTCGGGACGTCGGCCCCGACGACGGAGGACGGGAGGGTCGTGGAGGAGGTGGTGGTCACGTGGCGCGAGCGGGCGCGCTGGGTGATGCTGGCCTTCGTCCCCTCGTCGCTCCTCCTCTCCCTGACCGCCTTCCTGACGACGGACATCACCCCCGCGCCGTTCCTCTGGGTGGTGCCGCTCGCGCTGTTCCTGCTCACCTTCACGCTCTCGTTCGCCAGGCGGCCCCCGCTCCCGCACCGGTGGATGCTGGTCCTCCAGGCCTTCGCCGTCGCCGCGGTGACGGTGCACCTGGTCTTCGGGCTCACGCGCGACCCGGTCATCGTCATCGGCGTGCACCTGCTGGCGTTCTTCGCCACGGCCATGGTATGCCACGGCGAGCTTTCGCGCCGGCGGCCGGGCGTGTCGCACCTGACGGAGTTCTTCCTGTGGATCGCGGTGGGCGGCGTGCTGGGCGGGATCTTCAACGTGCTGGTGGCGCCGTTCGTCTTCGTGCGGGCGGAGGAGTACGCGCTGGTGATCGCGCTCGGCTGCCTGCTGCGCCCCCGGCCCCAGGGGGGGTGGCGGCTGCGGAAGTGGATGGAGGTGGCGCTGGTGGCGCTGTTCGCGGTGGAGGTCGCGCTCCTCACCTCCGCGCGCTCCATCGGGATGGAGTCGCTCCCGGAGTGGGTCTCCGCCCTGCTGGCGGCGGTGCTCTGCGTGGGCTTCTCGCGGTGGCCCACGCGCATGACGATGGTGGTGGGCACCTTCCTGTTCCTGCGGGTGATGTCCGACCTGCGCCGCGACGACGTGCTGCTGGCCGAGCGCTCCTTCTTCGGCCGCGCGACGGTGCGCAGCGTTCCGTTCGACGGCGGCTTCCACGCCCTGTACCACGGCTCCACGCTGCACGGCGCACAGAGCTTGGTCCCGGCGCGGCGGCGGGAGCCGCTGACGTACTACGTGCGCCAGGGGCCGTTCGGCGCCGTCCACTCCTCCCTCGCCAGGCCGCTGGGGTCGCGCCGCGTGGCCGCCGTCGGGCTGGGGACGGGGACGCTGGCCGCGTACGGAGAACGCGGTGACGAGTGGACGTTCTTCGAGATCGACCCCAAGATCGAGGCGCTGGCGCGCGACACCACCCTGTTCTCGTACCTGGCGGACTCGCGGGCGAAGATCCGCGTCGTGCTGGGCGACGCGCGGCTCTCGCTGGCGGAGGAGCCGGACGGCATCTACGACCTGATCGTGCTGGACGCCTTCTCGTCCGACGCGGTGCCGGTGCACCTGCTGACGCGCGACGCGCTGGAGATGTACGTGCGCAAGCTGGCCCCGCACGGCATCGTGGTGTACCACCTGAGCAACCGCTACCTGGACCTGGAGCGCGTGGTCTCGGCGATCGTGAAGGATCGCGGGCTGGCGGCGCGGGTGGGCAGGATGCCGCAGGCGGGGGAGCGCTTCGAGGCGGCGTCCACCTGGGCGGCGGTGGCGCGGACCGAGGCGGACCTGGGCCCGCTCACGGCGGACGTGCGCTGGTCGCCCCTCAAGCCCGCGCGGATCCCCGCCTGGACCGACGACTTCTCCAACCTCTTCGCGGTCCTCGGCAGGAGCTGAGGAGCCGCGGCGCGCGGCCTGCGAGAGGTCCGGCCGCCCGCCCGGCGGGCGGAGCACCACCAGCGGGGAGGGGGCGTGGCGGGGAGCGAGGGCGAGCGGGACGGGAGAGGACGCTCCGGCGTGGCGTACATGGCCGCGGGTGCGTTCTTCTTCTCGGTGATGAGCCTGCTGGTGAAGATGGTGGGCGAGCGGGTGCCCCCGATGGAGGTGGTGCTGGTGCGGGGCGCCATCTCGCTGGTCATGGCGGCCGTGCTGGTGCGCCGCGCCGGCGTCTCCCCGTGGGGAAACCGGAAGGGCCTCCTCGTCTGGCGCGGCCTGGTCGGCTTCGCCTCGCTGAGCTGCTTCTACTGGTCGGTCGTCTATCTGCCGCTGGGCGAGGCGACGGTGATCCAGTACACGAACCCGGTGTGGACGGCGCTGCTCTCCGCCTGGCTGCTGCGGGAGAGGCTGACGCGGATCGAGGTGGCGGCGAGCGCGGCGGCCCTGGGCGGCGTGGCGCTGATCGCGCGGCCGGGCTTCCTCTTCGGCTCCCACGCGGCCGGGCTGGACCCCGGCACCGTCCTGGTCGCGCTGGCGGGGGCGGTCTGCGCGGCGATGGCGTACGTCAGCGTGCGCCGCCTGTCGCGCACGGAGCACCCGCACGTCATCGTCTTCTACTTCACGCTGGTCACCGTCCCCACCGCCCTTCCCTTCCTGGCCGCCGGCGCCGTCTGGCCCACCCCGCGCGAGTGGCTGCTCCTGGTGGGCGTCGGCGTCACCGCCCTGCTGGGCCAGGTCTTCCTGACCGGCGGCCTGCAGCGCGAGCAGGCCGGCCGCGCCACGGCCATCGGATACGTGCAGATCGTCTTCGCCGCCGGCTGGAGCGCCCTCTTCTTCGCCCAGTACCCCGACGCCGCGGCCCTCGCCGGCGCCCTCCTGGTCCTGGCCGGCGTCCTCGTCCTGGCCCGCCGCCGTCCCCCCGCGCGCGCCGAGCGGGTGGAGGAGGCCACCCCTGAGGCGCTCTGATCCACCTTCCCTCTCACCGTCCACCCACGAGGGAGGGACGCGGAGACGCGGAGAGCGCGGAGAACGCGGAGGGTTCGATCCCCGAGCATGCTTTCGTCTCGCGCCGAACCCACTCCAGAAGGGGGAGTTCAGGGAGTTTTGGGTTGTGCAGCGATCCGGCCTCCACGCAGTCCCAGAACTCCCAAAACTCCCAAACTCTTCCCCAACCCGTCGCCCGCCGCGCGAGAAGTCCCTCGCGCCAACGCCCCACGTTTCCTGACGGAGGGCGCCCCCCGGACGCAAAACGGAGGTGCGGAGGGATCCCGCCCCCCGCACCTCCGCGTCTCCGCGCCCTCCGCGTCTCCGCGTGAAGAATCGTCGCCGGTCGCGTCCTCCGGGAGCCGGCGTCAGTCCGCCGCCGCGCCCTCCAGCGGCCGGGGCGTGCCCGCCGCGGGCGGACGGTGCGCGGCCGGCTTGCCGGCCCACTTCCGCCGCGCCCAGACGACCATGTCGTCCAGCATCGTGTACACGACCGGCACCACGAACAGCGTCAGCAGCGTGGACGTGATCAGCCCGCCGATCACCGCGTGCGCCATCGGAGCCCGCTGCTCGGCTCCCTCGCCCAGGGCCAGCGCCAGCGGCACCATCCCGAAGATCATCGCCGCCGTGGTCATGATGATGGGGCGGAGTCGAACCCGGCCGGACGAGAGCACCGCCTCGGTGCGCGCCATCCCCAGCTCGCGCTGGTGGTTCACGAAGTCCACCAGCAGGATCCCGTTCTTGGTGACCAGCCCCATCAGCATGACGATGCCGATCATCGTCATCACGTTCAGGTTCCCCCCGGTGGCCCAGAGCGCCAGGCCGACCCCGAGGAAGGAGAGGGGAAGGGCGAGCATGATGGCCAGCGGCTGGAAGAACGAGCCGAAGAGCGACGCCAAGATCAGGTAGATGAAGACCACGGCCAGGAGCAGCGCCCCCGCCACGTAGCCCTTGGTCTCGTTCAGCGACTGCACGTCGCCGGTGAAGACCGCCCGGTAGCCGGCCGGGAGGCCCACCCGCTGGATGGCCTGCTGCGCCGCCGCCGCAACGTCGCCCACCGCCTCGCCGGGGAGCACGCCGGCGGAGAGCGAGACCTGCCGCTCCAGCGCCCGCCGCTCGATGGAGACCGGCCCCGTCCCCGGCCGCACCTCGGCCACGTCCGCCAGCGGGATCATCGCGGGGCGGCCCGTCGCCGCGTCCACGTTGCTGCTGGTGACCGGGATCGCCGCCACGTCCGCCGCCGACGTGCGCAGCGAGTCCGGGTAGACGACGATCACGTCGTGCGAGTAGCCCTGCGGGTCCTCCCACCGCGTGGCGCGCTGCCCGGTGAAGAGCGGCTGCAGCGTGTTGCCGATGCTCTCGATCCCCACCCCGGCCGCCCAGGCGCGCTGACGGTCCACGCGCACGTCGAGCTGCGGGATCTCGTCCTCCTGCGCCGAGTTGGGCTCCGCCACCCCCGGCACCTGGCGCAGCACCTCCAGCACCTGCGCGGCGGCCGCCTGCAGGGTGCGGAACTCCGGGCCCTGCACGTTCACCTGGATCGGCTGCCCCCGCCCGCCGAAGATGGTGGGCGTGCCGCTGATCGTCGCCCGCACCCCGGGAATGCGGCGAAGCTCCCCGCGCAGGGCGGTCTGGATGTCCTCCTGCGACCGCTCGCGGACCTTCTTGTCCTTCAGCTTGACGAAGATCTGGCCGCTGCTCGGAGTGCCGCGGAAGCCGCCGCCGATGCTCATGTAGGTGTAGTCCACCTCCGGCTGGGAGCGGAGGAACCGGTCCAGCTCGCGCCCCTTCGCCACCGTGTACTCCAGGCGCGACCCCGGGGGCGCGCGGAAGCCCACGTTGAACTCGCCGCCGTCGAAGTCCGGCATCCAGGTGAAGCCCAGCCCGGGAAGGATCACGGCCGCGGCCACGATGGAGGCCGTGGCGCCGGCCAGCACCGCGGGGCGGTGGCCGAGCGCCCACGCAAGCCAGCGGGGGTAGCGGTCCGCCAGCGCCTCGAAGCGATCGTTGAACCAGCCGGCGAAGCGGGTGACCGGGTTCCGCGACCGCACCGGCGTGGCGCCGTGCGCGCGCGCCTCCACCTCCGGATCGGGCCACACGCTCGAGAGCATGGGGTCCAGCGTGAAGGAGACGAAGAGCGACACCAGCACCGCGAACGCCACCGTCACGCCGAACTGGAAGAAGATCTTGCCGATCATCCCGCCCATGAAGGCCACCGGGACGAACACCGCCATCACCGCCAGCGTGGTGGCGAAGACGGCCAGGCCGATCTCGCTGGTGCCCTCCCGCGCCGCCGTGTGGTGGTCCTTCCCCATCTCCAAGTGCCGCACGATGTTCTCGCGCACCACGATGGCGTCGTCGATCAGCAGGCCGATGGAGAGCGCCAGCGCAAGCAGCGTCATGGTGTTGACGGTGAAGTCGAACACCCACATCACGAAGAACGCGGAGATGATGCTGATGGGCAGCGCCAGCCCGGTGATGACGGTGGAGCGCCAGGAGTTCAGGAAGAGGTAGACGATCAGGATGGTGAGCACGGCGCCCAGGATCAGCTCGTGCTGCACCGAGTCCAGCGAGGCGCGGATGCGCCGCGAGTCGTCGCGCACCACCGAGATCTTCACGTCCTGCGGCAGCGAGCGCTGCAGCTCGGCGGCCGCCGCGCGCACGCCGTCGGCAACCTCCACGGTGTTCGTGCCGGCCACCTTCAGGATGTCGATGGAGACGGCGGGCACGTCGCTCATGAAGGCGGCGCTGCGGCGCTCGGCGGTGGCGTCCACCACCCTCCCCACCTCGCGCAGGCGCACGGGCACCCCGTCGCGCACCGCCACCACCACGTCGGCGAAGGCGCGCGGGTCCTCGATGCGGCCCGTCACGCGCACCAGGCTCTCGGTGTCGCCGCGGCGCACGCGGCCGGCGGGGACCTCCTGGTTCTCGCGCTGCAGCGCCTGCATCACCTGCGGGGGAGAGATCCCGTAGGCGCGCATGGCGTCGGGGTCCAGCTCCGCCTTGATCTGGCGCTGGGCCCCGCCCACCACGTTCACGCCGCCCACGCCGGGGATGGCCTCGAACCGCGTGGACACCACCTCGTCCGCGATCCCGGTCAGCTCGCGCAGCGGCCGCTCCGAGCTCTGCAGCGCGAGCGACATGATGGGCCGCTCGTTGGGGTCGAAGCGCAGGATGGTGGGGTCCTCGATCCCAGGCGGAAGGCCGCGGCGGATGCGGGCCACCTTGCTCTGCACCTCCTGCTGGGCGGCGAGCACGTCCACGTCCAGCTTCAGGCGCACGCGCACCAGGGAGGAGCCCTCCAGCGACGTGGAGGAGACCTCGTCGATCCCCTGCACGGTGTTGAGCGCCTCCTCGATGGGACGCGACACCTCGCGCTCCACCACCTCGGGGGACGCGCCGGGATAGGACGTGAGCGCCACCACGATGGGGTAGGTCACGTCCGGGTACTCGTCGATGGCGAGCTTCCCGTACGAGACCACGCCCAGCACGACCAGCGCCACCATCATCATGGTGGCGAAGACCGGGCGCCGGATCGATACGTCGGAGAGGAACATGCGGCTTCCGCGGTACGGCGTGTCAGCGCCCGCGCCGCCGGCCCCCCGCGCCGGCCATGCGGACCTTCATCCCCTTGCCGAGCATCCCCACGTTGCCCACGACCACGCGGTCGCCGTCGGAGAGCCCCTGCACCACCTGCACGATCCCCTGCGCCTCGTCGGCCAGCCCCAGCGTCACCGTGGCGGCGTCCAGGGTGTCGCCCCGCACGCGGTAGACGACCTGCCGGCCCTCGGCGCCCTCGCGCACGGCGCCGGCGGGAACGACCATCGCATTCTCGATGACACGCGAGACGATGCGACCGCTGGCGAACGACCCCGCCCGCAGCGATCCGTCGCGGTTGGGCACCTGCACGTAGACGGTCACCGCCCGCGACGACGGGTCCACCGAGGGACCGATGCGGGCCACCGTGCCGGTGAACTCGCGGCCGTCCGCGGTGAAGCGCACCGCCTGCCCGGTCCGCACGCGCGCCGCCGCCCGCTCGGGGACGGCGGCGGCCAGCTCCAGCATGTCGCTGCGCACCAGCGTGAAGAGCTGCGCGCCGCGGGAGACGTGCTCGCCGCCGTTCACGTGACGCTTCTCCACCACGCCCCCCGTGGGGGCCAGCACGCGGGTGTCGCCCACGCGGTTGCGCGAGGAGGAGAGGCGCGACTGCGCGGCAGCCAGCCGGGCGCGGGCGGCGGCGGCGGCCTGCTCGGCCAGCCGCACCTCGCGCTCGGGCACGGCGCCCTGCGCGAACAGCTCGCGCGTCTGCTCCAGCGACCACTGCGCCGTCTGCCACTCGGTGCGCACGGCGGACACGTCGGCCGCGGCGCTGCGGGCCTCCCCCGCCTGGTCGGTGGCCTCGAAGCGGGCCAGCACCTCGCCGGCGCGCACCGCCTGCCCCTCGCGCGCGTAGACGCCGACCAGGTCGCCCTCCAGCCGCGCGCGGACCTCGGCCCGCTCCAGCGGGGCGAGCGTGCCCGTCACGGGCACGGCGTCCTCCAGGGCCACGCGGCGCGGG
>JASLAX010000187.1 GCA_030146875.1 Longimicrobiaceae bacterium | reverse complement strand
CTCCAGCGCGAGCGCCGTTCCCGGCACCGCCCTCACGACGCCGCCTCGCGCGCCCCGCCCAGCAGGCGCGCGGCCGCGCGCAGCGTCTCCGTCTCCCCCGTCTTCTCCGCCGCCGCGGCGGCCCGGCGCGCCGCCATCCCCACGCGCGACCAGTCCCGCACCCCCGCCGCCGCCCGCGCCAGCTCCAGCAGCGCGGGCCCACCGTCGTCCTCGTGCGCCAGCAGCGACCAGGCGCGCGTCCACGACTCCTCGTACACCCGCTCCTGCCCCGCCGCGGCCGCCGCGCGCGCCAGCAGTGCCAGCGTGAGCGGCTGCCCCGGCCGCGCGGGGCGGAGCGCGACCAGCTTCTGCAGCACGGCGGCGGCGCGTCCGGGCGTCCCGGAGCCGATCCACAGCGCCGCCAGCTCGTGCAGCAGCGTGGGGAGCTGCGGGTGCGAGCGGCCGTAGGCGCGCATGGCCAACCGGCCGAAGCGGTCGGCCTCCGCCCCCTCCCCCGCCCGCACCGCCAGGCGGAAGAGGCCGTGCAGCGCGCTCCCCCGCGCCGGGGAGAGGCCGTGCCGGCGGGCGGCGCGCAGCGCCTGCACGTAGTGCCGCCGCGCCGCGACCGGCGCGCCCCGTGCGGCGTGGAGGGCCCCCAGCTCCACGAACGCCTCCGCGTACGGCGTCCACTCCTCCGTCCGCCGGGCCAGGCCCACCGCGCGGCGCAGCCACGTCTCCGCGCGCGCGCTCCGCCGGGCCCGCAGCGCCATGCGTCCCACCGTCACCGCCGACGCCGCGCTCTCCGCCGCGGTGAGCGCCGCCGCCTGCGCGAACGAGAGGGCGGTGACGCGGGCGCCCCGCGCGTCGGCCCAGCGGGAGAGGCGCATGCAGACCAGCGCGACCACCTCCGCGTCCGCCGTCCCGGGGCTGCCCACGACGGGGACCAGCGAGGTGAGCGCCACCTCCAGCTCCGGGTCCACGCCGGCGGAGAGCAGCACGTCCAGCCGGCCGCGCGAGGCGCCGGGGGCGAAGAGCCCCGCCCGCTCCCGGGGCGGCGTGGTGGCCCAGAGCGTCAC
The DNA here is from genome assembly GCA_030146875.1 of Longimicrobiaceae bacterium. Lineage (GTDB taxonomy): Bacteria > Gemmatimonadota > Gemmatimonadetes > Longimicrobiales > Longimicrobiaceae > JASLAX01. The sequence goes on along the minus strand of JASLAX010000187.1, from coordinate 26,501 downwards.
GTCGCGCAGCGACTGCCAGAGCAGGAGCCCCGTGGGGCCGCGCACCTCGTCCAGCACGTGCGCGCCGTCCAGCGCCTGGTCGTGCTCGTCCAGCATCACCGGGGGCACGCACCAGCGCCGCTCGCGCGCCTGCGGCGGGGGCAGGGTGGCGGCGCGCCCGCCGCCTCGTCCGTTTGGCTCCATGGACGGTCTCCGCTCCGCGCGGACCGTCCCCGACGGATCGGCGGCGGGTGCGCGGCGAAAGGGGATGCGCGGGCCGGGGTGCGCGCCGCGCGGAAGGACCGGAGGCGCGGGCACGAGATCCTTGCCCGCCGCCGCCCACCCCGTCTATTGTGTCCCGTACGGTCGCGGGATAGTAGACAAAGTGGACACTACAGAGTACAACGATTGCCGGAGGAGGTCAATGTCTTCGTCAGTCCCCACCGTCCACCGTGAGTTCCTGCGTGGGGCGCTGGTCGACGGGATCGGGCGGTCGTCGCTGCGCTCCGTGGCCCACCAGGTGGGGCTGAGCGCCAGCGGGCTGCGGAAGTTCCTGCGGGGAGCCGACCCCATGGACTCCACGGTGCGCAAGGCGGAGCGCTGGTACGCCCTGCACGGCCGCGTTCCCGCCTCCCCCGCCCCGCCCGCCGCCTATGCGCTCCTGATGGTGCTGCTCCACGACCTGCCCCCGCGCCGACGGCCCGAAGCGGTCCGGCGGATGCTCCGCGCGCTGGAGGACGTGCACCGCTCCGCCGGCGCCGATCCCCCGGAGTGGGTCGGCCGGCTGGGGCGGGAGGCCTGAGGACGTCCTCCGCCCCTCCGCCGCGACGGCGGCGACGCCGGCCACGCGCTCCGTCGCGGGGGTTCCCGGACGGCGGGAGGCGCCCGCGACCGGCCGCCTCCGGGCGGCCTCCCCTACCATGCGCCGTCCCGCCCCGCCAGCCCCGGGACGTGTCACGGGACGGGGCTCGCGGCCACCTGCTCCGACAGACGGACGGCCCCCGTTTCCTCATGTCAACACGGTACACACCTTGCACATCGGACTGCCGCTTCCCGGGGGAGGAAGCGAGTGCTGGGAACCCGTACGACCGGAGGTAAGATGCGAGACGAAAGCCTGGACCGCGTGGTCCCCCTGGATCAGCTCGACGACTTCAAGGTCGCTGACGGCGAGCCCGACGTTCGGGGTTGGGAGGTGATCGCGGCCGACGGAAAGAAGATCGGCGAGGTCGAGAACCTGCTCGTCGACACCGACGCCATGAAGGTGCGCTACCTGGACGTGGAGCTGGACGGCGGCATGCTCGGGCTGGGGAACGACCGGCACGTCCTGCTCCCGATCGGCCACGCGCGCCTGGACCGCGACGACGACCGCGTCCTGGTGGACGGCATGCGCAGCACGGAGCTGGGCACCCTGCCGGAGTACTCCGGCCGCCTGGACCGCGGCAGCGAGGACACGCTCCGCCAGCGCTTCGACGGCGGCTACACCGCCGGCGCGACCACCGGCGAGACCCGTGGCTTCTACGAGCACGAGGCCTACGACCAGAACAAGTTCTACGGCGCGCGCCGCGAGGTGGGCGACGAGGCCCGGCTGACGCTCTCCGAGGAGGAGCTGGCGGTCGGCAAGCGCGAGGTGAGCGCGGGCGAGGTGGGGATCCGCAAGACGGTGGAGACCGAGCACGTCCGCAGGGAGGTGCCGCTCAGCCACGAGGAGGTGACCGTCGAGCGCCGCCCGATCACCGACGGCATGCACGCCGCCGAGGCCCGCATCGAGGGCGACGAGATCCGCATCCCGCTGCACGAGGAGGAGGCGGTCGTCTCCAAGCGCGTGGTGCCGAAGGAGGAGCTGGTGGTGAAGAAGCGCGACGTGGTGGAGACGGAGGTCGTGGAGACCGACCTGCGCCGCGAGCACGCCGAGGTGGACCGCGAGGGCGACGTGCGCCTGCGCGACGGGGACCGGACCGACCTGCGCTAGCCGGCCGGACGGCGCGCGGGGGGGCGGCTTCCGCCGTCCCCCCGACGCTTCTATTTCGATCTCACCCGGGAGGGGGACGTGGCGGACATCAACGTGGAACAGAAGAAGGGCCGGGGCATCCTGCCCTGGATCCTGGGGCTCCTGCTGCTGGGACTGCTGCTGTGGGGCCTGTCCAAGATGATGGGGCGGGACGACGAGGAGGCGGCGCCGATGGCGACCGACACCGTCACGACGACCACCATCCCGGGCGACACGGCCACGGTGGTGGCGCCGGGCCCCTGAGCCTCCGCGGGCCGCCGCCACGGGGCCGGCGGGCGCGGACACCCCGCGTGCCACGGCCCGCCGGCGTCGACCGCGCGGGCGCCCGGGGCTGAAGCACCCGGACGACGACGCCCCCGCCGCGTAGCACGCGGCGGGGGCTTTCGTGCGTGACGCATCCGCAAGGGACCGAACCTCTTGCGCCGCGAGCCGAAACAGACGATCATTGTGCGCGCGAGATCCGCCAGGCACTCGCCATCTCCTCCCGCGTCCCCCCCGGGCACCTCCGCCCCGCCGTACCCGTACCACTCCACCGAGCGGCCCCCCATGAAGCTCAACCCGTTCGCCCGCACCGACACCGGAGAGCATCCGCAGCTCCGCGCCTTCCACCAGCTCTACGCCCTGTACGAGGGACTCCCGGACCGGGTGCTCGCCGACCCCGAGAACCGGCGCGCGGTGGCGGCGCTGGAGCAGATCCGCGCGCAGGCGGAGGAGAAGCTGGCGGTGACGGGCCCGGCGGGCATTGCGTTCATCTCGGCCGAGCTGCAGCGGATGGAGGCCCTGCTGGTGCGGCTGCTGCCGCCCGAGGACCTGGTCCCGCGCCTGGACATCTACCGCGACGAGTTCCACAACCTGTGCACGGAGGAGAACTTCGCCGCGTACCGGGCCTCGTCGGGCTACAAGAACAGCATCAAGGCGCTGGACGACCCCACGCTGATCCGGTACCTGCGCTCGGACGCGCTGTACCTGCTCAGCCAGCTCCAGCGCTACAACTCGCTGCACCAGCGCGCGGAGACGTCGCGCACGGAGCTGCTGGGGCACCTGGCCCGGTACACGCTCGCGGCGGTCGCCGTGCTGCTCTTCCCCGTGCTGGTCTTCATGGGCGACCGGCTGGACGGCTCGCACCGCGAGTTCTTCTTCGTGCAGGTCACGGAGGACGCCAGCAGGCACATCGCGGGGATCGCGCTCATCTCGTTCTGCGCGGTCGCGGGCGTGACCGGCGCGTTCCTGAGCGCCACCAACCGCATCCAGCGCCTGAGCGTGAGCCGCGAGCTGGCCCGCAACGCGGTGGTGCTGAAGAACACCGCCGTGCAGCTCCGCTGGGTCCCGGTCACCGGGATGGTGTCGGCGTGCGTGTTCGCCATGCTGGTGTGGGGCGGGCTGCTGCAGGGCGACCTGTTCCCGGGCTCCGTGACCGACGGGAGCTCCGCCGCCGTGGGCGCGCTGGGCGGCGCCAAGGTGGCCTCGCTCCCGCTCTCGGCCATGCTGTTTTCGTCGAACTTCGCCAAGCTGATGGTGTGGTGCTTCCTGGCCGGGTTCTCGGAGCGGCTGGTGCCGGACATGCTGGACCGCGTGATCCCGAAGGGGCAGCAGCCGGCCGCGCCGGGCGCCACGCCCGGCACGCAGCCGGGCCAGGACGAGGCGGCCCGCGCGCCGGTGGTGGACACGACCAGCCTGCGGGCCGTGGTGGCGCCGGTCGCCCCGCCGGCCCCCGCCGGGCGGCCCGCCGCGCCGGAGGCCCCGTCCACCGCCCCCGTGGAGTCGGACGTGGTGGAGGAGGTGCCCGTCTCGGAGGAGTCGATGCCCGGCGACCAGACTGGCACGAACGACACGCCGGATCCCGACATCCCCACGGCCGACATCGACATGGGGCTGGTCGAGGGCCCCGTGGAGCAGCCGGACGCCACCAAGGCGGAACAGCCCGGCTGACCGCGCCCTCCGGGCGGCCACGCACGCACGCCCCCGCCGCGACCTTCGCGGCGGGGGCGTTCCGTCGTCGGGTCCAGCTCCGGCGCTCGCCCGGCGACGGACGTCCGGCGGTGGAGAGGGGACGCCGTCGCGCCCCCCTGCCGGCCGTCAGCCGCGGACGGTGCGGACCTTCTGCTCGCGCTGGTACGCCTGCACCTCGCAGCCGGGCCGCACGGGCACGTAGACCACGTCCGGCGTTCCGGTCGCGCCCGGCTCGGCGAAGACCGACACGCCCTGGAACTCGCCCAGGCGAGCGACCTCGGTGACACCGACGACGCGCGGGAGCCCGAACTTCACGTAGCGGCTGCCGCCGAAGTCCATCGCGTCGTTGTTGATGTACCACGGCGCGCCGGCCGCGTAGCCGGTCATGGACGGGTACGCCTGGCCGAACGGCCGGCCCATCGCCGTGGTGTCGCCGCGCGTGGCGTCGTACATGGCCTCCACCTCGCGGAGCATCCCGCCCTCCACCACGCACACGCGGATGGAGCGGACGTCGTCCGCCGGCGGCGTGGGCGCCATCGGCACCTCGGGGGGCATCGGCGGCGGCGTGACCGCCACCATCGGCGGCTCCGCCATGCCGAACATGAGCTTCAGGCCCAGCGCCAGCCGCCCGGTGAGCGCGGTGCGGTCGTCCGCCACGCGGACGGTGGAGCCCGTCGGAACGGTGACCGGGCCGACCCACGAGTCGCCCACGTGCACCGGCGAGTCGTACACGTGCCCGCCCAGCTCGCCGAAGACGGCGAGCGAGCGCGTGAGCGGGATCAGGTCGATCCCCGCCCCGAAGCTCCCCTGCCCCACGGTGGCGGCCTCGCGCTCGTACGGAAGGCACGCCGCGTTGGCCAGCGTGCCCGGCTCGCACCCGCCGCCGGGGCCCGCGCCGGGGCCGTCGCCGGCCACGTCCACCGTCAGCCCGCCGCCGCCCGCGAACAGGTAGACGGACGAGAGCCAGCGGCTCACGTCGCCGTTCCCGGCCCAGGGGCGCAGCACCAGGTCCAGGTCGTACAGGTAGGTGTTGAGCGCGTAGAACTTCCGGTCGCCCGCGTTCTCGAACGCGCCGAACGAGGACGGCACCCGCATGGGCACGTACGCGCCGTGCAGGCGCAGGCCCACCTTGGGCATCACCCACCAGGTGGCCATGGCCCCGAACGCCGGCGAGTAGCCCGGCTTCTGTCCCTCTTCGTCGTCGTTCTCCGTCACGTTGCCGCCGCCGACCACCACCGTGCGCGTCTCGTACCAGCTGCTGGTCAGGGCGCCGCCCGCGTAGATGCCCAGGTCGAAGCGGCTGGACGGCCGCCACGAGCCCTCCTGCGCCCCCGCCTGGCCGGCCGATGCCGCCAGGAGGGCGGCGCCGGCCGCGAATGCCAGATGTCGTCTCATAGGTGTCCTCTCGGGACTGGGTAAGCTTCGGACCTTCCGGACGCCGTCACCTCGGCAGGCCCCGCAGGGCCAGGCGCGCCGAGTCGGCGAAGACCGGGTGGAAGCGCGGGTTCGCGTCGAGCGCGCCCTCCAGGTGCGCGCGGGCCGCCCGGTGGTTCCCCGCGGCGCGCTCGATCATCCCCGCGTGGTAGAGGAAGACCGGGTCGCGGGTGCCCGCGCGGAGCGCGCTCCGCATCGCCTCGCGGGCGCCCTGGACGTCGCCCGTGCGCAGCCGCGCCCAGGCGACCATGTCCCACCCGAGCGCGTCGGGGCGGCCGCGGACCTCGTTCTCCAGCACGGCGCGCGTCTCGTCGAGACGGCGGCCGTGGTCCAGCCGGAACTGCGTCCACTGCCGGGCGTACGGCTCGGGGCTCTCGGCGTGGGCCTCCTCCAGCCTGCGCCACCACGACTCCGCGGCGGCGCGGTCGCCGAGCGCCGCGTGGGCGTCGCCCATCAGCGACATGGTGGCCAAGTCGGCGTCGTCCCCCGCCCGCTCCCCCCAGGCCAGGGCGGTCTTCCAGTTCCCGCGCACCGCCTCCAGCCGCGCGAACGCGGCGAAGAGCCTCCGGTCGGCGGGCTCCACCGCGAGCCCCCGCCGCAGCGCCTGCTCGGCCTGCCGCAGCCGCCCCGTGCGCATCTCCAGGTCCGCCAGCCGCAGGAGGAACCACGCCACCTGCTCGCGGGGAAGGTCGCCCCGGGCCAGCGCCTGGTCGCTCGCGGCGATCATGATGGAGCGCGCCCGGTCGGGGTTGCCCCGCACCTCCTCCCACCGCGCCAACCGCGGCGCCACCGCCAGGCTGGCGCTCTCGCCCTCCAGCGATCCGAAGGTCACCGCCGCCGCCGCGTAGTCGCCCAGCTCCATCTGGATCTCGGCGAGGAGCGCGCGGTAGCTCGGCTTCTCGGGCTCGTACGCCACCAGCTCCTCGGCCGCCGCGCGCGCCTCGGCGAAGCGGTGCTGGGCCAGCAGCGACGAGGCCAGCGTCAGCCGCCCTCCGCCGTTGTGCGCCCCGCGCGCCTGGATCGACGCGCGCGCCGCCGCCTCGGCGCGGCGGAAGTCCTCGAACTCGCCCGTCTCGCGCGCCCGCTGCAGGTACAGCCAGGCGAGCCGCGCTCGGTCGGAGCCGCCGAAGGGATCCTCCTTCACCCGCGCCTCGAAGAAAGCGATCTCCCGGGCGCGCACTCCGGTCTCGGCCATGGCGGCCGGCGGGGCGGCGGCGGGAGGGGCGGCCGATGCGGTCGCCGTCTCCCACCGCCAGAAGCCGATCCCGGCCAGGACCGCCCCCGCCGCGAGCGCGGCGGAGACGGATGCGGTGCGTCGTCTCATGATCGTACCGGTTGGGTCCGGCACGCCTCCGCCGCGCGGGGGCGCCGGACGGTTGCGCGCGTCAGTTGGGGGCGGCCACGTACGGGAAGGTGGCCGAGTGCGCCCTGTCGTTGGCGCCCACGTTGTCCGTGACCAACCCCGGGGAGACGTTGTTGTTGTTCCCCAGCGCGTTCCCGAAGATCACGCCCAGCCCCTTGTCGACCGCGTCGTCGTTCATGAGCTTGCGGCCGCCGTAGCCGTTGGCCGGGTCCAGCACCTGGGTCAGCCACCCCACGTTGGCGCCGAAGGGCCCGCCGCCCACCTTGTCGGTGCGCACCACCAGCATGTCCGGCGTGAGCGCGGCCGCCACCGCGTTGGCATAGGACGCCTCGCGCCCCGCCACGGTCGTCACGAAGCGGGCGATGTCGTCGCGGAACTGCGCCACGTCCTCGCTCGGCACGCTGGTGTTGTAGTGCGGGTGCTCGCGCTTCTCCACGAAGACCTCGCTCACCAGCGGGTTCGCCAGCCGCTCGATCTGGTCGAAGGTCGTGGTGGTGTTGCCGATCCGGACCGTGTCGGTCACGGTGACGGTCTGCACCTCGGTGATGGTGCGGGTGGCCTCGTCGCTGCACGCGCCCAGCAGGGCCGTGGTGCCCAGCAGCGCGGCGGCCGCCGCGAATCTCTTCCTCATCGTCGTCTCTCCCATTGGTCGGTTCGTCACTTGGCGTCGCGGCTCAGCGGCTGACGGTGGCCCAGATCCCGATGTTGTTCCCGGCGCCCCGGACCATGGACTCCGGCATCTCCACCACGATCGCCATGGCGTTGAAGTTCCGCAGGAAGTCGGCGGCGCAGCCGTGCGTCTGGTCGAACTGGCCCTGTCCCGCGTCGATCACGCCGCCGGTGCACCTGGGGCGGAAGGCGCTGGCCTCGGGCGAGGGCCCGATCTGCGACAGCGGTCCGCGCGACGGGCGCCGGTCGGGGATGATGCGGAAGAACTGGTCGAGGTCGATGTAGAACGGGTCGTCGCGGGGCCCGGCGAAGAGGTGCACCTGCGCGGCGCCGGCACCGGCGGTCAGGTTGGTGTTGATGTTCCCCAGCAGGTCCGGGGTGGCCCTGGCGACCCGGTTGAACTGCCCGGTGGACGTGGGCGCGACCGGCCCGAACATCCCCACCCGCTGCACGCCGCCCGCCAGGTCGTCGAACATGAACTGGATGACCAGGTCCTCCACGGCGTCGCCGGTGTTGTCGATCTTGATCTGGTACAGCGCGTTGGGATCGAACCGCGCCGCCGCGGTGGTCGCGGGCGTGATGGGTGACTGCGTGGTCACCACGATGGCGATGCGGTCCTCGGACGAGCCCGGGAACGCGTAGACGTCGTCGATGTCCAGGCGCGGGCTCAGCTCCACCTCGGGGGTGTCCATGTGGTCGGAGCCCACGGCTCCTCGCACCGCCAGGAAGGTCCCCAGGCAGGCCACCGCCGCCAGCGCGGGCAGCGTGGCCCTGCGGAATCGAAGCGCTCTCTTCATGTGCCGCCTCCAGCGAGAATGATGTGTGTGTGCGTCCCCCGTACCGGACCGGACACCGTCGTGCCTCCGCGTGTGCTCCACCTCCACGCACGAGTTCCGAGCAAGCCACCGCGGCACCGAAGGCGGAGCGCCGTCGCGGATCCATCCACGTCCATCGCAGTCGTCGCGAGGGCCGATGCCGGGACCGTCAACCGTGCCCGCCCGGACTCGAGGGGATGGCGGGGGTGACGTCGGTGTTCTCCGGCCCCGGCACCGTCCCCCGCCGACCCCGCCATTGCCGAGAAGGGCCGCCCTGCTTACCTTGTACAGACCTTGCACGATCTAGGCCACACTGCTACAGCAGCGCGTAGCAGTTTAGCCGGTCACCCTGCAAACGCGCGGCTGCGGTGCTAAGGAACGCGGATGCAGAAAGGCCCCGCGGCGATGCCGCGGGGCCCTTTTCGTGAGGGGAAGCGGGGGGGCTCGGCTCCTTTACCGCACCGCGGCCGCGACCTGCTCCGCCAGGTTTCGCGGGAGCCCGGTCCGCGCCGAGATGTCGTCCACGGAGGCGGTGCGCACCTCCCACACGCGGCCGAAGGTCTCCACGACCTTCCGCACGCGGGCCGGCCCCATCCCGGGGACCTTCTCCAGGCACATGGCCAGGCGCTCGCGCTCCAGGGCGGTCCCCACGGCGCCGTCGTCCTCCACGGCGTGCCCGCGGCTGCGCAGGTGCTCCAGGAAGCTGCTCCAGTCCTCGTGGTCCCACCCGCCCGGGCGTGCGGTCACGAAGTCGCGCATCTCGGAGCGGAGGTCCGAGCCGCTCTTCGCGGCGGCGCTCCCGCGCCCGCCGGCGGCGGAGCGGGCGCGCTTGGCGGGCGCCTTCTCGGAGGTGGGGGGCGCCGGGGTCGATCTGGCCATCGAGCTCTTCTCCAGGTGCGGTCGTGGGAGCGGCCGCCCCGCAGCCGGGCGCGGCAGGGCGGCGGACGGGGAACGGCGGGTTGGCACCCGGGAGCTGCAGGAGCCGCGCCAGGGTCGCGTCACGGACGGCGCCGGCGAATACCGGGCGGGCCCGGGCCCGCGCACCTCCGGCGCGGCTCCGGCGGACGTGCGTCCGCACGGCGGACTTTCCGCGTCGTTCCGGACGGCGAACGTCCGATCCCCCGCTCAGCGCCCGCCCTCCGAGAACCACGAAGCCCCCTCCCGGTGTCGAGAGGGGCTTCGTCGTCCTGCGCGAGGACGTCAGCCCTCCCGCTTCAGCACCAGGATGGCGAGGGGCGGCAGCGTGAGCAGCACGGAGTGCTCGCGCCCGTGGGCCTGCGCCGGCTCCGATTCGGCGCCGCCGTCGTTGCCCAGGTTGCTGCCGCCGTACGCCGCCGCGTCGGAGTTCAGCACCTCGCGCCAGCGGCCGGGGCGCGGCACGCCGATGCGGTACGCGTGGCGCGGGACCGGGGTGAAGTTGCAGACGAAGAGCAGCTCGTCGCCCTCGCTCCGGCCCTTCCGCAGGAAGGAGAGGACGGTGTGCTCCACGTCGTGGAAGTCCACCCATTCGAACCCCTCGTGCGAGCAGTCCAGCTCGTACATCGGCGGCTCGGCGCAGTAGAGCGCGTTCAGGTCCGCCACCCACCGCTGCACCCCCCGGTGGAGCGGATCGGCGAGGAGGTGCCAGTCCAGCGAGCGCTCCTCGCTCCACTCCCTCCACTGCCCGATCTCGATTCCCATGAAGAGGAGCTTCTTGCCGGGGTGCGCCCACATGAAGCCCAGGGTCAGGCGCAGGTTGGCGTGCTTCTGCCACGCGTCGCCGGGCATCTTGTCCAGCAGCGAGCGCTTGCCGTGCACCACCTCGTCGTGCGAGAACGGCAGCACGAAGTGCTCGGAGAAGGCGTACATCAGCGAGAACGTGAGCAGGTTGAAGTGCCACTTGCGGTGGATGGGCTCCTGCTCGGAGAAGCGCAGGAAGTCGTTCATCCATCCCATGTTCCACTTCAGGTGGAAGCCCAGCCCGCCCAGGTGGGGGGGCTGCGTGACCCCCGGCCAGGCGGTGGACTCCTCCGCGATCATCAGCGTTCCCGGGTAGCGCTCGCGCACGGTGGAGTTGAGCTGCTGCAGGAACTCGATCGCCTCCAGGTTCTCGCGGCCGCCGTAGCGGTTGGGCACCCACTGGCCCGCCTCGCGCGAGTAGTCCAGGTAGAGCATGGACGCCACCGCGTCCACGCGCAGCCCGTCGGCGTGGTACTCCTCCAGCCAGAACAGCGCGTTGGCGAGCAGAAAGTTGCGCACCTCGTTGCGCCCGAAGTTGAAGACCAGCGTGCCCCAGTCGGGGTGCTCGCCCTGGCGCGGGTCCTCGTGCTCGTACAGGGCCGTGCCGTCGAAGCGGCGCAGCGCGTGGGCGTCCTTGGGGAAGTGCGCCGGCACCCAGTCCAGGATCACGCCGATCCCGCGCTGGTGCAGGTGGTCCACCAGGTAGCGGAAGTCGTCCGGGGTGCCGAAGCGCGCCGTGGGGGCGTAGTAGCCCGTCACCTGGTACCCCCACGACGGGTCGTACGGGTGCTCCATCACCGGGAGCAGCTCCACGTGCGTGAAGCCCATCTCCGTCACGTAGTCGCCGAGCTGGTGCGCCAGCTCCTTCCAGGTGGGCGCCCGCTCGCCTTCCTCCGGCACGCGCCGCCACGAGCCGGGGTGCACCTCGTAGACGCTCATGGGGCGGTCGATGGACTCGCTCCGCCGCCGCGTCATCCACTCCCCGTCGCCCCACTCGTAGCGCGTCAGGTCGGCGACGACGGACGCGGTGGCGGGGCGCAGCTCGCTGGCGAAGCCCACGGGGTCCGTCTTCAGGAACGGGGTGCCCGAGCGCGGCTTCACCTCGTACTTGTAGATGGTGCCCGCCTCCACCGCGGGCACGAAGATCTCCCACACGCCCGCCCCCGGGTGCAGGCGCATGGGGTACCGGCGCCCGTCCCACCCGTTGAAGTCGCCCACCACGCTCACCCGCTCGGCGCCGGGCGCCCACACGGCGAAGCGCACGCCCTCCACGCCCTCGTGCGTGCAGGGGTGCGCCCCCAGCACGTCCCACAGCCGCAGGTGCGTGCCCTCGGCGATCAGGTACAGGTCGAAGTCGCTCACGGTGGACGGGAACGCGAACGGGTCCGCCGCCTCGTGCACGCCGCCGCCGCGGTCCTCCACGCGCAGCAGGTACGGGTACGCGTGCGTCTCGCGCGGCAGCACGGCCTCGAAGAAGCCGTCCCCGTGCACGCGCGTCATCTCGCGCTCCTCGCCGGTCTCCTGGTCCACCACCCAGGCGCGGGCGGCGTCGGGAAGGAAGGACCGCACCACCAGGCGGATCTCGCCGCCCAGCGAGACGCGGTGCATGCCCAGGACGCGGAACGGGTCGTCGTGCTCCGCGTGCAGCAGGCGCTGGATGTCGTGGTCTAAGGTGGCGACGGCCATGGGTACGGTCGGGCTCTCGTTCGGGACGTGTCGGTCGGGTGGAGCCCGATGGGGTCTGCCAGTGCCGTGCCGGCCGGTTCGCAGCGTCAGGCTTTCAGCCTTGCGGCGGCGTCCGCGTCGAGCACCCAGGTGGGCGGACCGGACGTCGGGCGGACGAGCTGGGCGGGCAGGCGGAGCGGGTCGAGCGGGCCTTCGATGACGCGCCGGACGACATCCGCCTTCCCCGCCCCCGGGGCCAGGAACTCCACCTCCTGCGCGGCGTTCAGCACCGGGACGGTGAGCGTCAGCCGCCACTCTTCCGTCGGATGCAGCGCGGCGGCGACCGTCGTCTCCCGCTCGTGCAGCGCGGGGGAGAACGGGAAGAGCGACGCCGTGTGCGCGTCCGGGCCGAGGCCCAGGTGGATCAGATCGAAGCGCGGGACGCCGGGGCCGTAGAGCTCCTCCAGGTCCTCCGCGTACCGGCGCGCGCCGTCCGCCGGCCTCGCCTCGCCCGGCATGCGGTGGACGTTCTCCGGCGGGATCGGGACGCGGGAGACGAAGGCGTGCAGGGCCATGCGGAAGTTGCTGCGGGGATGCGCGGGCGGCACGCAGCGCTCGTCGCCCCAGAAGAGGTGGACGCCCTCCCACGGGATCGCCGACCGCAGCGGCTCGTCCCCCAGCAGGCGGTAGGCCCCCTCCGGCCCCGTCCCGCCCGCGAGCGCGACGGCGAAGCGCCCTCGCGCCTCGACCGCCGTTCTCGCCCGCTCCGCGAGGCCCTCCGCGACGGCGCGCGACGCGGAGGCGGCGTCCGGCAGCACGCGCACCGCGGCACGAGGCCCGGGGCCGGCGACGGGGAAGGCACGCGGAGACGCGGAGGACGCGGAGACGCGGAGTGGCGACGGCGGGTCTCCGTCGCTCCGCCCGTCGTCGTCCACCGTCGGAGGAGGGGATGGAGGAGGGGTCACGGCGCGCGCCAGCTCCGGTCGGGGGCGCCGATCAGGCGCTCGGCGGAGGCGGGGCCCCAGGAGCCGGCGGGGTACGGCTCGGGCTCTCCCTCCGCGGCCCAGGCGGCGGCGATGGGAGAGACCAGGGCCCAGGCGGCCTCCACCTCGTCGCCGCGGGCGAACAGGGTGGCGTCGCCCTGCATGGCGTCCAGGAGCAGGCGCTGGTAGGCCTCCGGCGACTCGGTGCCGAACGCCTGCTCGTAGTCGAAGTCCATGCTCACCGGCTGGAGCGGGCCGGCCAGGCCGGGCACCTTGGCCTCGAAGAACAGGGAGATGCCCTCGCGCGGCTGGATGCGCAGGACCAGGGCGTTCGGCGCGGGGCGGTCGCCCTGCACCAGGTCCAGGATGGGGTGCGGCGCGGGGCGGAAGCGGACCACCACCTCGCTCGCCCTGGACGGCAGGCGCTTGCCGGTGCGCAGGTAGAATGGCACGTCCTTCCAGCGCCAGTTGTCCACCCAGAGCCGCAGCGCCGCGAAGGTCTCCGTCCGCGACTCCGGGGCGACACCGGGCTCCTGGCGGTATCCGGCCATCGGCCGGGCCTCGTCCACCGACGCGGCGTACTGCCCGCGCGCCGTCTCCCGCGCCACGTCCGCCGCGGCGACGGGGCGCACGGCCTGCAGCACCTTCACCTTCTCGCCGCGGATGGAGTCCGCGTCGTAGGCCGAGGGCGGCTCCATCGCCACCAGGGTCAGCACCTGCAGCAGGTGGCTCTGCACCATGTCGCGCAGCGCGCCCGCGCCCTCGTAGTAGCCCGCCCGCGCCTCCACGCCCACGCTCTCGGCCACGGTGATCTGCACGTGGTCCACGTGGTTCCGGTTCCAGACCGGCTCCCAGATGGTGTTGGCGAAGCGGAAGACGAGGAGGTTCTGGACGGTCTCCTTCCCCAGGTAGTGGTCGATGCGGAAGACCTGCCGCTCGTCGAACACGCGGTGCAGCGTCTCGTTCAGCGCCCGCGCGCTCTCGATGTCGCGCCCGAACGGCTTCTCCGCGATCACGCGCGTCCAGGGCCCGCGCCCCGGCTCGTTGACCAGCCCGGCGCGGCCCAGGCCCTCCACGACGAGGGGCACGACGGAGGGCGGGACCGCCAGGTAGAAGAGGCGGTCCTCCACCGTGTGCGTCTCCGCCTCGATCTCCTTCAGCACCTCGCCCAGGCGGACGAAGCCGGCAGGGTCCTCGAACACGGAGCCCACGTACCGGATCCCGCGCGCGAACGCCTCCCACTCCGCCGGGTCCGGCGACTCGGCGAACTCCGCCAGCGCCGCCTTCATCCGCGCGCGGAACTCGTCCTCGCCGATCTCCTCGCGCGCGAAGCCGACCAGCGCGAACTCGGCCGGCAGCAGCCCCTGCTGGCGCAGCCGCCAGACGGCGGGAAGGAGCTTGCGGCGGGTCAGGTCGCCCGTCGCGCCGAAGACCACCAGCACGTGCGGGGGCGCGGCGCACCCCGAGCGCATCCGCGTCGCCGCGGGGGCGGGCGGGGCCGGGGGGGCGGGGGCGCCCTCCGGCGGCGGGCCCTGGCTCACGCGCCTCCGCTGGCGTCGGCCTCCTTCACCGCGTGGCCGCCGAACTGGTTGCGCAGCGCCGCGATCACCTTGGCGCCGTACGACTCGTCCTGCCGCGAGCGGAAGCGCGCCAGCAGCGACAGGGTGATGACGGGCGCGGGAACGTCCAAGTCCAGCGCGGTCTCCACCGTCCACCGCCCCTCGCCCGAGTCCGCCACCCACCCGCGGATGCGCTCCAGCCCCTCGCCCTCGGCCGCGTAGGCGCGCTCCAGCAGCTCCAGCAGCCAGGAGCGCACCACGCTGCCGTGGTTCCAGAGCCCGGCCACCGCGTGCAGGTCCAGCGGGAACTTCGACGCGTGCATGATCTCGAAGCCCTCCGCGTACGCCTGCAGCATCCCGTACTCGATGCCGTTGTGCACCATCTTCACGAAGTGCCCGGCGCCGCTGGGTCCCACGTGGCCGTACCCGCCCTCTGGCGCGAGCGCCAGGAAGGCGGGCTCCACCTTCGCGACCGCCTGCGGCTCGCCGCCCACCATCAGGCAGTAGCCCAGCTCCTTCCCCCACACCCCGCCGCTCGTCCCCGCGTCCACCAGCGCGATCCCCCGCTCCGCCAGCTCCCCGGCGCGGCGCCCCGTGTCGTGGAAGTTGGAGTTGCCGCCGTCCACCAGCACGTCGCCGGGGGAGAGCAGGCCGGCCAGGTCGCGCAGCGTCGCCTCCGTCGGATCTCCGGCGGGCACCATCACCCAGACGACGCGCGGAGCCTCCAGCGCCCGGACCAGCTCCGCGAGGGACGACGCGCCCGCGGCGCCCGGAAGCCCACCCACCTTGGCGGTGAGCGCCGCGTCCAGGTCGTGGACCACCACGCCGTGGCCCTTCGCCAGGAGCCGCTCGGCCATGTTCCCGCCCATCTTCCCCAGGCCCACCATCCCCAGCCGCATGCCCGCCTCCGGTCCACGTGGACGCCGACCCTCCCCGAGGGGAGAGATACCCCGCCTGCGGATGGACGCAAGAGGGCGGCCGGTCCTCACCCGAACGCGGGCGGCCCCGCCTCCGCAGGGAGACGGGGCCGCTGGACGTCGTCCGATGCCGACGCCGACGTCCACCACCAACGTCGATGACGGCGTACACCGGGCTGCGGCCGCGTTCCGGGGGTGTAAAACCCCCGGCTGGCTCCTACGATCGTCCCTCCGGGACGAGGCATGGGAACGTGCCGGAGGCCCAGTCCGCGCAGGCGGACTTCGTGCCTCACGGAGCCGCGAATTCATTCGCAGGCGGCGTCGCGGGCTCCAACCGAGGGTCTTCACGCGCACCCCGACGTCCTCCGCCGACGCGTCGGCCGCCGGAGGTCAGCGCCTCCGCCGCCCGCCCCCGCAGCTCCCGCGGAGGGCCTTCGGGGCGGCGGCCTCGGGGAAGAGGGCGCTCGCGGCCTCGGCGTGCTCGCGGCGCTTCTCGCACGTCGCGCGTCCGCGGTACGAGCGGGCGAGCGCCAGGCGCACGCGGTAGTTGCCGGGGTCCAGCTTCGCGGCCCTCTCCCACCCGGTCCGCTGGCCGTCCTCCAGCAGCCCCATCGCCGCCAGCGATCCCCCGCTCCGCGCGGCCGATCCGCCCACGCAGCCGAGCAGGAGGAGCAGGCCGAGCGCCTTCCGCCCCCAGCCGACCTCCACCGTGCGCCATCCCGCCTCGTCGCCGGTCAGCGCGCCCAGCGTGGTCCACACCAGGAACGAGGGAAGGGCGAGGAGCAGGACGGCGTCGAACGCCCCCACCACGCCCACCGCGGCCAGGGTGGAGAGCGCGACCAGGCCGGCGAGCCCCTCGTCCGCGTCCGTCGCCGTCCGCATCCGCCGCCACGCCGTGATCGCCAGCGCCAGGAAGGTACCCATCAGGAGCAGGAACGCAGGCAGGCCGCGCTCCGCCAGCAGGGCCACCCAGTCGCTGCTCGGCCAGGGGTTGGACGTCGTCCCCGGCTCCTCCTGGTCCATCGACGGGTCGTCCGCCTTCGCGAAGCGCGGGTAGACCACCGGCCAGTTGCCCGGCCCCGCGCCGAAGAGCGGGTCGCGCGCCGCCATGCGCGAGGTGTTCGCGTACTGGATCAGCCGCCCGCGCCCGCTCCCCTCGCGGTAGTTCACCACCCCCTGCGCCGTCTCGCGGTACGGGTTGTCGCTCTTCCAGCGCAGCGCGTTGGGAAGGAGGATGGCCCCCGCCACGCCTGCGGCCGAGACGACCAGGATGCCCAGGAAGCGCCGCCAGCTCTTTCCGTGGCGCCGCAGCGGCGGCACCAGCACCCAGCCCACCAGCAGCACCGCGACCAGTGCCGCGACGGCCAGGTACGCCGCGCGCGAGCGGGTCAGGACCAGCGTGCCCACCGAGAGCCCCGCGCCCACGGCGCCCAGCAGCCACCCCTTCGCCTTCGCCGCCCGCAGGGCGACGAGGAGGACCACGGGGAGCCCGAACGCCGCCAGGTGCGCGATGGAGTTGCGGTTGCCCAGCGTGCCCCCCGGCGCGCGGTTCACCGAGAACACGTCCAGCCAGATCCCGTACGCCTGCGCCAGCGCCGTCGCCACCCCCACGATGACCGCGAGCGCCACGGACGCCAGGACGGGGCGGCCCAGGCCGACCCGCGCGAGCGAGCGCGCGGACCAGAAGAGCACGATGCCCGAGAGGGAGATGGCGAGCGAGCGCTGCCCCAGCCAGGGGTTGGTGGCGAAGGCGACCGAGAGGACGCCCAGGCCCAGGAACCCCGCGAGCAGCACGTCCACGCGCGACAGCACCGCCCGCCGCGCGCTCGCCAAGCAGAGCAGGCCCACGAGGAGGGCCGTGAGGTGCAGCGCCAGCTCCTTGGGGACGAAGAAGCGGTCCAGCTCAAAGGTGCGATAGGTCGAAGCGGCCAGCGCCGTTCCCACGGCGCCCACCTGCAGGATGCGCAGGGCGAGCCGCTGCGCGGGGCGCGCGCCGACCGCCAGCGAGATCCCCTCGGCGCCAAGGCGTCGCAGGGGCGGGGGTGGGCCGAAGTCAGTCATGGAGCCGGGACCGGGGACGGAGCGCGACCGGGGCACGGACAACATAAGCCCGCGGCCCGCCGTCGAAAGGCCCTCGTCGCCTGGAGCGGACGGCGGACGAAGCGACGGCCGCTCCCCCGCGTCGATGCGGAGGAGCGGCCGTCGACGTCCGCGGAGGGAGGTCAGGAGCCCGACGCGACCCGCGCGAGCTTCGTCTCCACCACCGTCATCATCTCGCGGAACGACGTCGCGAACTTGTCCACGCCCTCCACCTGGAGCTGGCGCGTGACCTCGTCCAGGTCGATCCCCAGGCCGGCAAGCGCCGCCAGCTCCGCCTTCGCGCGGTCCAGGTCCGCGTCCACCGTCCGCCGCGCCACGCCGTGCTCGCCGAAGGCGACCACCGTCGCCAGCGGCATGGTGTTGACGGTGTGCGGGCCGATCAGCTCCTCGACGTAGACCACGTCGCGGTACGCCGGGTTCTTGGTGGAGGTGCTGGCCCAGAGCGGCCGCTGCACCTGCGCGCCCTTCTCGTTCAGCCGCGCCCAGCGCTCGCCCGAGAACACGCGGCCGAAGGCCTCGTACGCCAGCTTGGCGTTCGCCACCGCGGCGCGGCCCAGCAGCCCGCGCGCCTTCTCCTTCGTGGCGTCGTCCGCGTCGCCCTTCACGATCGCCTCCAGCTTCGCGTCGATGGCCGAGTCCACGCGCGAGATGAAGAACGAGGCCACCGAGGCCACGCGCTCCAGCGAGCCGCCCGCCTCCGCCCGGCGCTCCAGGCCGCGCAGGTAGGCCTCCATCACCTTCTCGTACCCGGCGAGCGAGAAGAGGAGGGTGACGTTGACGTTGATGCCGTCGGCGATCAGCGCCTCGATGGCGGGCAGGCCCTCGTCCGTGCCGGGGACCTTGATCATCACGTTGGGGCGGTCCAGCGCCTTCCACAGGCGGCGCGCCTCCTCCAGCGTCGCGTCGGTGTCGTGCGCCAGCTCGGGCGAGACCTCCAGCGAGACGAAGCCGTCCGCGCCGTTCGCCGCGTCGTAGACGCCCCGGAAGAGGTCGGCGGCGGCGCGGATGTCCTCCAGCGCCAGCGCCTCGTAGGCCTTCCCCGCGTCCGCCCCGTCGGCGGCCAGCGCCTCCAGCGCGTCGTCGTAGTCGTCGCTGTCGCCGATGGCCTGCTCGAAGATCGAGGGGTTGGAGGTCACGCCCCGCAGGTCGTGCTCGCGGATCATGGTCTCCAGCTCGCCGTTCCGCAGGATGCCGCGGCGGATGTAGTCCAGCCAGACGCTCTGCCCCTGCTGGTGGAGCTGGTGGAGCGCGTTCGTTCCCTGCGCCATCTCGTCCTCCCGGCGGCCCAGGGCCGCTCCGTTGTCGTTTGGTCCTCCGCCCCCGCGGGCGGCCTGCCGCTTCCGTGCCGCGGGGCGGCCCTCACCCGGCGGGCTCGGGCGGCCACGGTGCGGTTCCTTCGGTTCCTCTCATCGCACCCGCGGCCTCTACGCGCGCTCGTCGTGCCCCTTCACGGCGGGACCCGCGGCGGCCTCTCCGCTCTCCAGCTCCTCGTGGCGCCCGCCCAGGCCCAGCACCAGGCGCGCCTTGGCGGCGACGTTCTCGCCCGAGAGGCCGAGCTCCTGGAAGAGCCGCTTGGCCGGGGCGGAGGCGCCGAAGCGGGAGAGGCCGACGATCTCGCCCTCGTCGCCCACCCAGCGGTGCCATCCCATCGGCGAGCCGGCCTCCACCGCCACCCGCGCGCGGACGGAGGGCGGCAGCACGGAGTCGCGGTACTCGCGCGGCTGGCGCGAGAACAGCGTCCACGACGGCATGCTGACCACGCGGGCGCGCACCCCGTCGGC
Source organism: Longimicrobiaceae bacterium (assembly GCA_030146875.1). GTDB lineage: Bacteria > Gemmatimonadota > Gemmatimonadetes > Longimicrobiales > Longimicrobiaceae > JASLAX01. The sequence continues at coordinate 7,559 of JASLAX010000187.1, read as the reverse complement.
GGCCAGCAGGTCGCGCGCCTCCATCGCCACGCCCACCTCGGAGCCGCTGGCGATCAGGATCACCTGCGGCTCGCCGCCCTCCGCGTCCGCCAGCACGTAGGCGCCGCGGCGCAGCCCGGACGCGGCGCCCAGCGTCTCGCGGTCCAGGTGCGGCACGGCCTGTCGGGTGAGCGCCATGAAGACCGGCCCCTCCGTCTGCTCGACGGCGAAGCGCCACGCCTCCGCAGTCTCGTTCGCATCCGCGGGGCGCAGGTCCACCAGGCCGGGGATCGCGCGCAACGCGGCGAGCTGCTCGATGGGCTGGTGCGTGGGGCCGTCCTCGCCCAGGCCCACGGAGTCGTGGGTGAAGACGTAGATGGCCGGCTGCTCCATCAGCGCCGCCAGGCGGATGGGCGGGCGCATGTAGTCGGAGAAGATCAGGAACGTGCCGCCGAACACGCGCACGCCGCCGTGCAGCAGCATCCCGTTCATCAGCGATCCCATGGAGTGCTCGCGCACCCCGAAGTGGATCACCCGCCCCTCGTAGCTCCCCGGCCCGAAGCTCTCCGCGCCCTCGATGGTGGTGAGGTTGGAGCCCGCCAGGTCCGCCGAGCCGCCCAGCAGCCAGGGCACCTTCCCGGCGATCGCGTTCAGCGCCTTGCCGCTGGCGGCGCGCGTGGCGATCGGCTTGTCGGCCGCCGTCCACCTGGGCAGGTCGGCGTCCCACCCCTCGGGCAGCCTGTGCTCCAGCGCGGCGTGGAGCCCGCGCGCCGCCTCCGGATCGGCCGCCGCGAACGCGTCGAATCGCCGCTCCCACTCGCTCCGCATCTCCCGCCCGCGCGCCACCGCCAGGCCCATGTGCTCGCGGACCTCGTCGGGCACGTGGAAGGGCTCGGTGGAGGGCCAGCCGAGCGCTTCCTTCGTGAGGCGGATCTCCTCCTCGCCCAGCGGCTCGCCGTGGGCCTTCTCGGAGCCGGCCTTGTTGGGCGAGCCCCAGCCGATCACGGTGCGCACGCAGACCATCGACGGGCGCGGGTCCGCCTTCGCCTCGACGATGGCGGCGTCCAGCGCCTCCAGGTCATTGCCGTCCTCCACCCGCACCGTGTGCCAGCCCAGCGCGTCGAAGCGCGCCTGCACGTCCTCGGTGAAGGCAAGGTCGGTGGAGCCCTCGATGGTGATGGAGTTGTCGTCCCAGAAGTAGACCAGCTTCCCCAGCCCCAGGTGGCCGGCGACGGAGGCCGCCTCGGCCGCAACGCCCTCCATCAGGTCGCCGTCGGAGCAGATGGCGTAGACGTGGCCGTCGATGATGTCGTGCCCGGGACGGTTGAAGAGGGCGGCCAGGTGCGCCCCGGCCATCGCCATCCCCACCCCGTTCGCGAAGCCCTGCCCCAGCGGCCCGGTGGTCGTCTCCACGCCCGGCGTCATCCCGTACTCCGGGTGCCCGGGGGTGCGGCTCTCCCACTGGCGGAAGTTTCGCAGCTCGTCCAGCTCCAGGTCGTAGCCGCTCAGGTGCAGCAGGGAGTACAGGAGCATGGATGCGTGGCCGGCCGACAGGATGAAGCGGTCGCGGCCGGGCCAGTGGGGATCGCCGGGGTCGTGGCGCAGGTGGCGCGTCCAGAGCACGTAGGCGAGCGGCGCGAGCGCCATCGGCGTGCCGGGGTGCCCCGAGTTCGCCGCCTGCACCGCGTCCATCGACAGGGTGCGGATGGTGTCGATGCACAGACGGTCCAGCACGGTCTGCTCGTTCGCGCCAAGGGGGGACATCTATCTCTCCAGGTCGTCAGGGTTCGCGCCGGGCGGCGGCCCGGTCGCGGGGACGGCGGCGAGCGCCGCCTCCAGTGCCGACTGCCGCGCCCGTGCGGCGCGGTACAGGGCGTGCGCCGCGGCGTCGGGCGCCAGCGTGTCTCCGGGCGGCGCGGCCACCGCGGCCGCGTCGGCCACCAGGCCCAGGCGCTCCAGGGCGACGAGGGCGCCGCCGCGGGCGGCCTCCTCCCCCTCCCGGGCCGGGAGGCGCAGCGGCCGGCCGACTGCGTCCGCCACGATTCGCGCCCACGCCGGCGAGGCGCCCAGCGCGCCGCCGCTGGCGGCGATCTCCGTCGCAGGACCGGCGGCGCGCTCCACCGCCTCCATCGCCTCGGCGAGACGGAGGGCGACCGCCTCCAGCCAGGCGCGGGCGACGTCCAGCGCCGTCGTCGACTCCGTCACCCCCGCCGTGGCGCCCCACGCCCGCGCGTCGGCGGGGGGGCGCTCGCCGGCCAGGACGGGGAGCACCATCAGCCCGTGCGCGCCCGGCGCCATCCCGGCCAGCGCGGCCTCCAGCTCGGCGTCCGTGGGGAGGACCAGCGTCCGCCGCAGCCAGGCGAAGGCGCTCCCGCCGGTGGAGAGCGCGCGCCCGGCCAGCGCGCGGCGGCCGTCCAGGAGCATGCACCAGAGCCCCTCCGGCACCTCCGGCCCGGCCGGGAGCGCGGCGCGCACCGCGCCCGTCGTCCCCAGCGTCAGCGACGAGCGGCCGGCGCCCCATCCGCCGCTGCCCAGCGTGGCGCAGGCGCCGTCGCCCAGCGCCGGGAGCCAGAGCGCGTCCGCGAACGCCGGCCACCTCCGCGCCCACTCCGGCAGCAGCCCCCCGTACGCCTCGTCCGACACGGGGGAGAGGGCGTGGGCGCGGATGCCGGCGGCGTCCAGCAGCTCCGCGTCCCACCGCAGGCGGCGCAGGTCCAGCATCCCCGTGCCCGAGGCCATGGAGGGCGAGACCCGCCGCTCGCCGGTCAGGCGCTCGCCCAGCAGCTCGGGGAACGAGGCCCACGCCCCGGCGCGCGGGAAGGTATCGCTCGCGCGCGCGACGAGCCAGGGGAGGCGCGCCACCGGGTAGCTGGGGTGCAGCCAGCACCCCGTCCGGAGGCGCGCCTCCCCCTCGTCCACCCGCGCGCGGAGGACCGCGGCCTCCTCCCTCCCCCGCACGTCGCCCCACCCGAAGAGCGGCGTGGCGGCGCGGCCCGAGGCATCGATCCCCACGGTGGAGTGCCAGAACGCCGCCGTCGCCACCGCGGCGACCGGCGCGCCCAGGCGGACGGCGGCGGCGTGCGCCTCGTCCAGCGTCTCCACGCAGAGGCCGAGCAGCGCCTCCGCGTCCGTCTCCATCGCGTCCGGCGGCTCCCGCAGCCACCACACGTCCCGCCGGGAGACCACGCCGGGCGCGGGCCGCCCCTCGGCGTCGAACAGCACCGCCCGCACGGACGAGCTGCCGACGTCCAGCGCCAGCACGAGCGGCGCGCGTCCCTCCGCCGTCACGAGCCCACGCGCACCGTCCTCCCCCGCGCGCGCGCCGGCGGGGGACGGCGCGCCTCCGCCCCCACCGTCAGCGCCCGCGGCGGGACTCGTAGAAGCGGCGGTCGTCGTACGCGTCGTCGGCGTAGAAGTCGTCGCCGGGAACGCCGCTGCCCGTGGGCGCGGGCAGGGGGGCGAACGAGCCGCGGACGGAGCGCTCGAAGTCGCGGGTGATGGGTCCGTGCCCGTACGCCGGCACGCCGCCCAGGTCCGCCACGGAGAGGGTGTCCACCCGCACGCGGTCGCGGCCGGGCTCCAGGCGCGCGTAGCCGATGGGGATCAGCACGTGGCGGTCGCGCTCGCCCAGCACGCCGTCGTCCAGCGCCACGTCCAGGTAGCGCACCTTCATGGCGGCCGTGTCCACCAGCAGGTCGTCCACCTCGCCGATCCGCTCTCCGTCCGCCGCCGTCACCTCCCACCCGCGGGGATCGGGATCGCCCTCCGAGACGCGGAAGTCGTCGAGCTGGTCGAGCGGGACCACGCGGTCCAGGTCGTCGTGCTGCATGGGGCGTCTCCGGTTTTCGAGCGGGGAACCCTCAGGATGCCGCGAGGGCCTCCGGGGGCTCGCAACCCCCGTTCCAACCCCTCGCCGCGTCCAACCCTTTACAAACTTTGTACAACACGCTACCATACATCCGCCGACGCCTTCCACCCACACGACCGGAGCAGAGAAGATGACCGCCAGCGCGACCTCGTCCGCCACCGACGTCCTCCACCGCGCCGACTCGCTCGACGAGACGGAGCTCGACGGACTGCCGGTCGGGATGATCCAGCTCGACCGCACGGGGAAGGTCCTGAAGTTCAACCGGACGGAGTCGGATCTGGCCCGCATGCAGAAGAGCGAGGCGCTGGGGAAGAGCTTCTTCGACGAGGTGGCGCCGTGCACCAAGGTGCAGGAGTTCCACGGCCGCTTCCTGGAGGGCGTGGAGAGCCGCACCCTGCACACCGTGTTCAACTACGAGTTCAAGTTCCGCGACGGCCGGCGGAAGGACGTGGTGATCTCGATGTTCTACTCGCAGAGCACCGAGACGGTGTGGGTGCTGGTGCAGCGCCCCTGACGGACGACGGGGGCGACGCGGGGCGGGCACCGGCGGGTCCGGAGCCCGCCCCGCGTGCGTTGCGGCAGGAAACCTGAAGGGCGCCCCGCGGCGGAGGGCGATCACGGCGGAGGGAGGGACGATGGCGCAGGGACGCTGGCCGCGGCGGCTGGGCTTCGCCGTGAAGGTGGCGGGGCGCGAGGGGCTGAAGAGCAACGACGCGCGCCGCTGGCGGTCGGAGCCGCACCTGCGCGTCTCCATCGGCTACCTTCGCGCGATCCTGGACTACCTGGACGAGATCGACGTGCGGATGTACCGCATCTCGTCGGACTTCGCGCCGTACTGCACGCACCCGGACTTGCCGCAGTTCCACGGCCAGGTGCGCGAGTGCGCCGCGGAGCTGGGGGAGGCGGGCCGCGTGGCGGGCGAGCGCGGCATCCGCCTCTCCTTCCACCCCTCGCAGTACGTGCTGCTGAACGCCCTGGACCCCGCCATCACGCGGAAGGGGATCCGCGACGTGGACTCGCAGGCGGAGATGCTCGACCTGCTCGGGCAGGGCCCCGAGGCGGTGGTGGTACTGCACCTGGGCGGCGCCTACGGCGACAAGGACGCCGCGCTCCGCCGCTTCGCGGACACGTTCCCGCGCCTCTCCGAGGCCGCGCGCCGGAGGCTGGTGATCGAGAACGACGAGACGACCTACACCGTGCAGGACTGCCTGCGCGCGCACCGGGCGACCGGCGTTCCCCTCGTCTTCGACCACCAGCACCACAACCTGAACCCCGGCACCCTGCCGATGGCCGACGCCTGCCGCGCCGCGCTGGCGACGTGGCCCGCGGGCGTGACGCCGAAGGTCCACTTCTCCTCGCCGCGGCTGGACTCGCGCACCGTCGTACGCGGCAGGGCGGAGGTGGAGGCCCCGCCCCTCCTCTCCCAGCACGCCGACTACATCCATCCGTGGGAGTTCGCGGGCTTCCTGGCCGCCGTGGGCGACGCGCCGTTCGACGTGATGCTGGAGGCCAAGCGGAAGGACCTGGCGCTGCTCAAGTTGCGCGCGGACATGGACCGCTACCGCCTCTGGCCGGGGACGGGGGAGACGGCGGAAGGCGGGGCGGCGGGAGGATGACCGGGGGCGGGTCGAGCACCGTGTCTGATTCCCGCACCGCCGCTGGTCACGGTCGTCGTCCCGGAGGGACGATCGCCGTTCTTAGACTAGCCGGGGGCTTTACGCCCCCGGTTCGCGTTGCCGCAAGAACGTCTATCCCCGACCTATGACGCGTAGTCGCTAATCCACCACCTGCACGGAGACGTCCCGCGGGGAGTAGCGCGCCGTCATCCGGCCGCCCACGGCCGTGGCGTCCGCGAGGTCGCGGACGAGGGTGCGGTCCATCCGCAGGGTCACGCTGCCGGGCTGCACGTTCGAGAGCTGCGCGCGATCCAGGATGATGGTCTGCGAGCCCTCGTCGTCCTGGGAGAACAGCGCGAGCGAGGTGCCCCCGGTCAGGCGGTAGAGGGCGACGCGGACCTCCTCGTTCTCCGCGAGGGCGGCGCCGTTCCAGCGCAGCTCGTAGGCGGCGTCGTTGTCGATGGGGCCCACGCCGGCCGGGAAGGCGATGGGGCGCAGCGTCACGGAGTTGAGGTACGTGCGCCCGTCCGTGTCGCGGAAGCGGAAGGTGCCCTCGGCCACGTAGCCGGCCATGGTGCGCTCGTAGTAGGTGCGGTTCAGCAGGCGGTCGTGCTTCCGCGCGAGCGGCTGGCCGCTGAACGCCGCCTCGCTGCTCCCCGAGAGCTCGAGCTGCGTGCCGTTGGGCCCGCCGAAGCGGAACGACGCCCGTGCGGTCGTCACGTCCTGGTCCGCGTCGTAGCCGAGCTCGAAGTCGGTGTGGATGCGGTCCTGCCGGACGTGCTCCGAGGGCTCCGCGGCGTCGCACGCGGGAAGCGCGGCGAGCGCGAGGACCAGCACGAGGCGCGAGAGGGTGCGGATGGACATGGTGGGATGCGGCGGGAGTCTTGTCAGCCGGAGCCTCGCGCCGGGCCGGCGCGCCTTCGGATCGTCACCCGCCGGCGGTGCAGAGCACGTGCCTCGCCGCGCCCCGCGGTGCTCCTTCGCAAGCTGTTTCACGACAGCGCCTTCCGACGAGATCCTCCCCGAGCCGCCAACGATCCGGCGCCCCCGCCCGTCACCTCGGAAGGACGGATCCGGCGTGCGAAAAAGGACGCGGACGTGGTCGGAAGCCGAATGAGAGCGGGAGTGTCGATGGCGAGCGAAGATGTCCCACACCGGCGATCGAAAAGGTCTCGCTCGGAAGGGAGACGGGGTGCTCGTCGTCCCAACCCTTCGAGAGGGCCGAGGGGCGCGAACGTCGCCCCCGCCCTCCCACCGTCCCCGTCGTCCCATCGTCCGCGCTCCCGTCCTCCAATCCTCCCCGTCCCCCGCCCTACTTGTCCACGTACTGCCGGAACGCGGCCTTGTCGTAGGCCTTGGCGTACGCCTCCTCCGCGTCGATCGCGCCGGCCATCAGGTAGTTCAGGATGGACTGGTCCATCAGGATCATCCCGTCCTTCTTCCCCGTCTGGATGATGGACGGGATCTGGTACGTCTTGCCCTCGCGGATCTGGTTGGACACGGCCGGCGTACCCACCAGGATCTCGTGGGCGGCCACGCGCCCCTGCCCGCCCTTCTTGCGCAGGAGCTGCTGGGCGACCACCCCGCGCAGCGACTCGGAGAGCATCGCCCGCGCCTGGTCCTGCAGCTCGCCGGGGAAGGTGTCGATGATGCGGTCGACCGTCTTGTGCGCGCTGTTGGTGTGCAGCGTCCCGAAGACCAGGTGCCCCGTCTCCGCCGCCGTCATGGCGAGCGAGATCGTCTCGCGATCCCGCATCTCGCCCACCAGGATCACGTCCGGATCCTCGCGCAGCGCCGCGCGCAGGGCCGACGCGAACGAGGCCGTGTGCGGGCCCACCTCGCGCTGGTTGACCAGCCCGCGCTTGTTCTGGTGCACGAACTCGATCGGGTCCTCGATGCTCAGGATGTGATCGGGCCGCGTCTCGTTGATGATGTCGATCAGCGCCGCCAGCGTGGTCGACTTCCCCGAGCCGGTGGGGCCCGTCACGAGGACGAGGCCCTTGTTGAGGTCGGTGAAGCCGCGGATCACGTCCGGCAGCTTCAGCTCGTCCGCCGTCATCACCTTGGAGGGGATGGTGCGGAAGACGGCGGCCGGG
>JASLAX010000182.1 GCA_030146875.1 Longimicrobiaceae bacterium | reverse complement strand
GGCGCAGGCGCGCGGCGGCGGCGAAGGCGGCCTGCTGCACGTGGCGCTGGCGCGGGGGGGCGGGAGCATGGGCGAGACGGAGGCCGCGGCGCTGGCGGACGCGCGGGTGGGCGTGGCGGCGCTGGACTCCGTCGCCCGCGTGGTCGCGTCCGGCGGCCAGCCTCCCGCGGGGACGATCGGCTCGGTGGCACGCGCGGCCTCCGTGCCGCTGGTGCGCCTGCAGGACGTCAACCGCTTCTACCTGGACCTGGTGCGCGACGAGGCGGCGCGGCGCCACGGGTACGAGATCCGCCTGACGGCGGCGCTCGCCCTGGCCACGGCGCTGCTGGCGGCCGCGCTCGCCCTGGCCCTGGCGCGGACGCTGCGGTCGCGGGCCGAGGCGCTGACGGGCTACGGGCGCGCCCTTGCGCGGGGCGAGGACGCGGAGCCGCCTTCCGGCCCCGCGGACGAGCTGGGCGAGGTGCGCGCGGCGATGGCGGCCCTGGGCGCCCGCCTGCGCGAGCGCGACGAGAGCGCGCGCGCGGCCGAGGCGGGGGTGGCGGACCGCGAGCGCCGCGCGGCCGAGCTGGCGCGGGTGGGCGAGGCGCGGGGCCGCACGGTGGGCCACGTCGCCCACGAGCTGCGCACGCCGCTCTCCTCCATCGTCGGCTTCGCGTCGCTCCTCTCCAGCGAGCACGCGCGGCTGCCCGAGGCGGTGCGCGCGGAGTACCTGGAGATCGTGCTGCGCAGCTCGCGGCACCTCCTCCACGTGCTGCACGACCTGCTGAACCTCTCCAAGGTGGAGGCGGGGACGCTGGAGGTCTCGGTGCTGCCCTTCGCTCCGGGAGACGTGGCGGCCAGCGTGGTGGCGTCGCTGCACCCGCAGGCGTCCGAGCGCCGGATGCGGCTGCGGGTGGAGAACTCCGCCCGCCACCTGGCGCTGGCCGACGTGGGGCGGACGCGGCAGGTGCTGCTGAACCTGGTGGAGAACGCGCTGAAGTACGCCGCGGAAGAGAGCGAGGTCCGGGTGGTCGTCTCCACCGCCGGCGGCGAGGTGCGCTACGAGGTGCGCGACCGCGGCCCGGGGATCGCCCGCGAGAACCTGGGCCGGCTCTTCAAGGAGTTCTCGCGCATCCCGCGGCCGGGGTCGCGCGTGGCGGGGGCGGGGCTGGGCCTGGCCCTGGCCAAGCGGCTGGTGGAGCTGATGGGGGGGCGGATCGGGGTGGAGTCGCAGGAGGGGCAGGGGAGCGTATTCTGGTTCACCCTTCCCGCGGGGCGGGAGGTCCTCTCCGCCGATCCCGCTCCGGCGGCGCCCGCGCTCCCCGCCGCGCGCCGCCGCGGGGTGCGCGTGGCGGTGGTGGACGACGACGCCGACGTGCGCGCCTACGCCTGCGCGGTGCTGCGCATGGGGGGCTACGAGGCCGGCGACGACGACGGGGCCCCCGGCCTGGCCGGCCGGCTGGCGCCGAAGCCCCCCGCCGCCGTGCTGCTCGACCTGAACCTGGGCGACCGCCCCGGCGGCGAGGCGATGGCCGAGCTCCGCGCCCACCCCGCCCTGGCCCGCGTCCCCGTCGTGGCGTTCACCGCCGCCGGCTCGCAGGAGGACGCGGAGGCGGCCGCGGGAGAGGGCTTCCACGCGGTGCTGCTGAAGCCCGTGGAGCCGCACGACCTGCTGGACGCGGTGGACCGGGCGGCGGGCACCGCGGGGCCCGGGCCGTGGAGCGGGACGTCCCCGGACGACGGGACGCCCTCCGTGGACGCGGTGTCCGACGAGGTGCCGTCCGACGTTTCCCGGCCGGACGCCGGGTCTTCCGACGCACCGCCGCCGACCCGCCCCGTCCGCCAGCCGGCGACGTCCCCGGCGTCGGCCGACGAGATCCCGCCCGTGCCCGTCGTCCCGACGCCGATGGAGACCCCGCCGCCGACCTCCTCCGCTCCCTCTCCCTCGGAGCGGACGAGGCAGACCTCGGCGCCAGGGGTGGAGGCGGAGAGCGGGACGGGGGAGGAGGACGACTACCTGGCGCCGCTGCGGGCGAAGTTCCGCGCGGGGCTGGCGGAGCGGCTGCGGAGGGTGGAGGCGCTGCAGGAGGTGGAGGACGTGGCCGGCCTGCGCGGCGAGGTGCACAAGCTGCGCGGCACGGCGGCGGGATACGGCCTGGACGCCCTGTCCGACGCCGCCGGGCGCGCGGAGGAGGCGCTGCGGAAGCCCGGAGCGGTGGTGGCGGAGGCGGCGGGGGAGGTGGACGCCCTCCTGGCCATCCTGCGCAGCGAGGCCGGGACGGGCGACGCGGGCGGCTGAGGGGGGTGTCATTCCTTGCGGTGTTCCGGATGGGAACGCGGGCGTTCCCGGGAGGGAACAGCGCGGGTTCCGCCGCCGCCGCCCCTCTCGCCCCAACTCCTTGCCGGGTCACGGTTTGTGCCGACACGAACGGGTGGGCCGAGACTTGCCTTCCGTAGGCCGTGATCCACCGCCGTACCGCTTGCCACGAAGAGCCATGCCCCCTCGCCCCACCATCGCCCTGGCCGACGACGACGGCGCCTACGCCGACCTGCTCGTGGCCGGGCTGCAGCACCACGGCTACGAGGTGATCCACTTCCCCTCCGGCGATGCGCTGGTCGAGTGGGCGGGGGAGACCCCCGGCGCCGCGGACGCGTTCCTGCTCGACGTGGACATGCCCGGCCGCGACGGCTTCGAGAGCTGCGCCGAGCTGCGCCGCCTGCCCGCGTACGGGGAGACGCCCGCCGTGTTCGTGAGCACGCTGGTCGCCGAGCCGCTGCGCGAGCGGGTGCAGGCCGCCGGGGGCACCTGGATGGTGCGCAAGGACCGCGAGGCGCTGCCGCGGCTGGTGGAGTGGCTCGGCGACAACCTGCGCGTGGTCGGCTGACCCGCCCGGAGGTCCGGACGACGACGAGCCCCCTCTCCGCCGCGGCGGAGAGGGGGCTCGTTCCGTTCCGGGAACGCCCGCGCTACCGCGCCGTGCGCACCACGCGGATGGGCGGCAGGTCCACGACGGGGACGGAGCCCCCCGCCGGCACGTCGAAGGTGAGCACCTCCGGCTCCGCGCGCGCCCGCAGCGCCGTCAGCGACGAGCCGGAGACGCGCAGCTCGTAGCGCCCGGGGCGGATGCGCGAGACGTAGAACTCTCCGTCGGTGAAGGTCGACACGGTGGTGGTCTGCCCGGTGCCCACCTCGCGCAGCTCCAGCGTCACCCCGCCCACCGTCAGCACGCCGGGGCCGGCGACGAGCTGCCCGCTCAGCTCGCGCGTCTCCACCAGCGGCACGTCGATGCGGGTGAAGACGTGCGGCGTGGTCCGCGCCCGCACCTCGGGGCGCACCGGGATCCACCCCGGGTCGGGGAGCTTCAGCGTGTCCACGCGCACGGGGACGACCTCGTACGCGGGCACCTCCCACGTCGCGTACCGCCCGTCCGGCTCCGTCACCGCGCGCGAGCCTCCCACCAGCACCGGCACCCCCGCCACCGGCTCGTCGCCGCTGGAGAGGACGCCGTTCCCGTCCAAGTCGCGGAACACCCAGCCCACCACGCCGGAGGAGCCCGTGCCGTACCCCGTCACCGGCCGCGCCCCCACGTGGCGCCCCCAGACCACCGACCCGTCCGCCGCCACGCTGGTGACTGGCTGTCCCCCCGCGCTGGACTGCGTGCGCGCCTGCAGGCGCCCGAACGGCCGCCGCGTCGAGTATCCGATGCTGTAGGTGGGGGCCTGCTGCGCCTGGCTCCACACCACCGACGCGCCCACCTCGGACGAGCGTCCCACCCGCAGCGAGGTGCTCAGCTCCGCCTGCTGCAGCCCCGCCTGGCCCAGCGCCACGCGCGCCGCGACGGGGTTGCCGCGGATCGCCCTGGGCCAGCGCTCCGGCGTCACCACGGTGCCGCGCAGGTTGAGCAGGTCGCCCTGCTGGAAGGCGTTGGACTCGTAGATGGCCTCCGCGTACCCCCGCGGCAGCGGGAGCGAGGCCGAGACCTGCCGGCGGTCGATGCCGCCCTCGCGCGGCCCCTCCAGGCGCACGCCCCAGCGAATGGAGCGGAGCAGCCCCGGCACCGCGCGCGTCTGGATCCCCCACGACACGTCCGCGTCCCACCGCGAGGCGCCGCGGCGGGCCAGGGTGGGAAGGCCGGAGCCGGGCTGGGAGACGCCGCCGTTCAGCACGAACCACGCGGGCCCGCCGCCGAAGTAGCGCACCGTCCCCCGCGTGAGCGAGGCCTGGACGTGCCGCACCTCGCCGCTCCACCCCGTCAGCGTGCTCATGGCCGCCGCCGCCTGGGGCTGCGCCTGGCTCCCGGCGCTGTCCGCCGTCACGCTGGACCCCGCCTCCACGGTGAGCCAGCGGGCCACGCCGTAGCGCAGGTTGCCGAAGCCGTAGGCGTCGCACTCCGCGCGCGGGCAGACGCCGCCGCCCAGGCCGTACTCCGCGCGCCCGGGGCGGAGCTGCGTCACCGGCGTCTGCAGGCGCTGCTCGGTGACGACCTCCTCCCCCGCGGGGCCGTACATCCGCACCTCCAGCAGCGTGGTGCCGTACTGCAGGGGCACGGAGATGGGACCGCGGCTTCCCGCCTCGGAGAAGCCCAGCAGGCGGTCGCCCTGGAACACCTCGTACTCCCACCCCGGCGGCACGGGGGGAGAGACCAGGACCGAGCCGAAGTCCGCCTGCGGGCGGTACTCCGCGTTGGTGACGCTCACGCCGCGGAAGGCGCGGAGCTGTCCCGCCCCCCCCAGCACGTCGCCGAGCTGGAGCTGGCGCACCCACGGCGAGGTGGGGAAGACGCGCCGGTACGAGGCCGTCCAGTCGTCGCCCAGCGGCCCGCCGCCTCCCGGGGGGGAGGCGGTGAGCCCCGCGCCCGCCGTCAGCGCCCCGCCCCAGACCGCCGCGCCCGCGTTCAGCCGCAGCGACGAGTGCTCCACCTCGGGCAGGCGCGGGGACGAGAACGCCCAGTCCACCACGCCCAGGCCGGTGAGGGGGCGGAAGGGGACGCGCTCGCGCACCTTCTCCTCGGCCCGCGTGCGCAGCAGCGCCTGGCGGCGCCGCTCGATCTCCGTCCTCTGCTCGGCGGGAAAGGGGGGCGTGCGGACCAGCAGGACGGTCAGGTTGCCCATGTCCACGTCCACCGTGGACTCCAGCAGCCGCGCCAGGTGCGTGGACCCCAGGTACGTCTCTCCCCCGAACCGCACCAGCTCGTCGGCGGCGATGGCGGTCGTGCGGCCGCGCATCCGCAGCGTGCGGGCGCGCAGGTCCAGCACGGCGTCCTCCTCCGTGTCCAGCACGTCGAGCGTCACGCGGGAGGTGTCGGCGGCCACGGAGTGGCGCAGGCCGGTGGCGTCGAGGATGGGGAGGACCGGAAGGAGGGCGGCGCCGCTGCCGTTCAGCACCACGACGGCGACCACGGGGGGGTTCCGGGCCACGCGCACCTCGAAGAGGCCCTGGTCCCACCCCGCGGGCAGCTCCTGGGCGCGCGCCGCGGCGGGACTCGCCAGAAGTCCCGCCGCGGCGAGGAGCACGAGACGGAGCGCCCGCCCGACGACAGCGCGCGTCCAGCGGCCGCCGGGAACGCGTTGCATGCGCGGGCGGGGCGGGCTCAGTTGGTCGAGTAGAACCGCAGGGTGGCGGTGCCCAGGTAGTCGCCGGCCATCTGGTCGGCGGGGACCCGGACCATGCCTCCCAGGTGCAGGCGGACGTCCTTGTTCTGCCCCCCGCCGGCCACCAGGTTCATCTGGTACCCCGTGGGATAGGGGTACGTGCTGGGGTTGATCACCCGCCCGTTCACGCACCCCGCGTTCGTCATCTCGCAGACGGCGAGGTAGTTCCCGTCGAACGACACGGGGAGGGTGACCCCGGCGCGCGTGGTGTGGGTCAGCTCCGCGGGGAGCACGAACGCCACGTACAGGTTCTTGTGGTTGGGGCGGGTGCGGACCTGCCAGATCCCCGCCTCGGGGTGCAGCGTGGTGCCCACCAGCGGCGCGACGGACACGCTGTCGCCCGGCAGCACCAGGCCGAACTGCAGCGGGTTGAGCGCCGTGGCCGTGAGGGGGGCGGTGACCAGCGCGGAGACCTGCACCGTCGGCTGCGGGTCCGCGTACGCCTGGCCCGCCGCGGTCCCGGGGACCGCGGCGAGGAGGAGCGCGAGCAGGGCGGCGAGGCGTCGCACGGGTCGGATCAGCCGGCGAGCCGGGCGGAGGACTCCACCGCGCGCGCGGGGAGCGGGCCGTTCTGCGGCAGGTCGGGACGCACGGCGTCCACCGAGAAGCGCACCGTCGATCCCGCGGGCACGTTCCCTCCCGGCACCGTGAACGGCACCATCACCCGCAGCTCGCGGTACACGGCGAGGGTGTGCTCCGTCTCGGCCAGGGTGCGGCCGTCGGGGCCGACGAGCTGGGCGCGGACGCGGCCCAGGAAGGCGGCGTTGCCCTCGCGCGCCAGGTCCAGCATGAGCTGCGCTCCGTCGGCCGAGCGCGTGAGCTCGGAGCGGCGGACCGCCACGCCGGTGGCCACGGCGCCCTTGCGGTACGAGACGGCGTTGATGATCTGGGTGCGCATGGAGAGCTGCACCGCCACCCCGTTCGGGTTGCGCTGCTCCACCGGGGGCTCGGCGCCGCTCGCGGTGACGATCAGGCGCGCCCAGTACTCGCCGTCGGCCAGGTTCTCGGGGGGCGTGGCCAGGATGCGCACCACCTGCCGCTGCCCCGGCTGCAGCACCAGGCGGCGGGGGAAGGCGCGCAGCCACTCCACCGCCGAGGGCTCGCCCTGGGGAGCCGCGTCGAAGAGCGGGACCGAGACCTCGCCCTTCTCGTCGGAGCGGGGATAGCCGAAGGCGAACGAGATGGTGACGTCCTCCGGCGCCGTGCCCGTGTTGTAGAGGGTGATGGTGGAGCTCCGCGTCCGGTGGTCGATGTAGACCGCGGACGGGGTCACCGTCACCGCCCCGAGCGAGCGGGCGGCGGAGATCAGCAGCACGGCGGCCACGGGGGCCGCGCGAAGCACACGCGAAAGGGTCACCACACGTCTCCTTCCCAGGGGGTCCCGCTCAAACGTCCGGCCGGCTCACCAGCACCGTCACGGTGGCGCTGTACGACCCGGCGGCCTGCAAGGGGGCGACCACCGCGGTGGCGCCCAGGTAGAGCCGCGCCTCCCCCGTGGAGGGAGTCACGCGCACTCGGCGGACCTCGGCCGGGTTGAACGGCGTGGGCCGCGTGGACGGCCCGTACGACAGCCCGGCGTCGCCGGCCGAGAAGAGGAGGGGGAGCCGGTCGCCGTCCGCCGAGACCATCTCGCGCGGCAGCACCAGCCGGATCTCGAACTGCCCCGTCCCTCCGATGGAGACCTCCGCGCGCCGCAGCACGTCGCGCACCGTCACCGTCTCCTGCGATCCGGGGACCAGGATCCCGAACTCCAGCGCCTGGAGGGTCGTCGCCTCCGCCCCTCCCGGCCCGCGCTGAGCCCCTCCCGGTCGGGAGGTGAGGAGCACGAGGCACGCGGCCGTCAGCCCGGCGATGCGCGCGCGTCTCGTGCTCCCCATGGCTCGTCCCCCGGTGGTCCCGCGGTCTGCCCGGCCCGGCTTCAGGAAGACGAAGCCGAGAGGACCAGGGTCAGCGTGCCCGTGTAGGTGCCGGCGGGGGCGTTCTGCGACTGCGCCGCGGGAAGCGACGCGCCGATCAGGACGGTGCGCTGCGCCATGCCGGTGATGCTGCTGTTGAGCCACTCGTAGCCGGCCGCGCAGGTGGTCGGGAACGCCGCCAGGCCGGTGCCGGCCTGGTCGGTGGCCACGGCGCACGAGTAGCTCGGCGTC
>JASLAX010000017.1 GCA_030146875.1 Longimicrobiaceae bacterium | reverse complement strand
GCGGCGGCGCCACCGGCGCCGGGCTCCGCGTGCTTCGCGGCGGGGGCGCCTCGCCGGCCGGTCTGGTCGCCGTGGCGGCCTCCGCGGCCGTGGGCCCGGTGCGGGCGGAGGCCGAGCGGGGGATGGGGACCGAGCACGCCGCGGGTGCGCGGACCCTCCGCGCCCGCCTCACGGCGGCGCTCCCGCGGCTGACGCTGGACCTGCTGCGGGAGCGGGCCGACGCGGGACTCCCCGGCGAGGCCTCCGCGCGCTCCACGGACCGCGCCGACCTCTCCCTGCGGCCCGCCGGAACGCTGCGGCTGAACGGTGCCTGGGAGCGCCGCGAGGACACCGGCGGCGTTCTCCTGGCGCCGCGGGGCGGTGAGGTGCGGACGGTCCGCGCCGGCGCCTCGCTCGGCCGGTTCTCCGTCGGGTGGCGCGCCGAGCGCCACGAGGGGGGGAGATACGGGGAGGAGGCGGTGGAGAGGACCGCCTGGCGCGCGGAGGGCTCCGTCCGGCACCGCGCGCTGACGCTCGGCGCCGGGGGAGAGGTGGGGGCGGAGGGGCGGCACGACGTTCCCTTCTCCCGCGCGTGGATGCGAGCCACCGCCACGTGGCGAGCGGGGTGGGCGGCCGCCTCCGTCGACCGCCGCGACGGCGGGCACGCGGGTGCGCGCCTGGCCGCGTCTCTGGACGTGAGGCTCGTTCCGGCTGCGACGACGCGGGTCGGCGTCTCGGTGGCGGCCGACGGCGGGCGGCTCTACGCCGACGCCACCCTGGAGCGCGACCTTCCCCGGGGTCATGCCCTGCGCCTGCGCGCCCGGCGCGGGAGCGAGGACCGCGCGATGCTCCTGCTCGACTGGACGATCCCGGTGGCGCTTCCCTTCGCGCCTCTCGCCTCCCCCGGGGCGGCCTCCGGGCGGGTGGTGGACGCAGCGACCGGACGGGGGGTGGCCGACGTCCTGGTGCGGGCGGGGGGGCGCGAGGCGCTCACCGACGCGAAGGGCCGCTGGACGCTCGGCGACCTCCCTCCCGGGCGGCACCTCCTGGAGGTCGACCCGCCTGGCACCGGCGGCCGCGTCGCGCTCGGCCGACCGACGCTGCAGGTGGACTCCGCCGGGCGCGCCACGGGTGGCGGCGAGCTGGCCCTCGCGCCCGCGGCGAGCCTGGCGGGTGTGGTCACGAGGGTGGAGGGCGCCACCGCGGAGACGGTCGGCGGGGCGGTGATCGAGCTGCGCCGAGCCGGCGAGCGGCGGCACGCCGTGACGGACGCCGCGGGCCGCTTCCGCTTCGACGGCCTTCCGCCCGGCCGGTGGGAGGTCGCTCCCGACTCCGCTGCGGTCCCGACCCGGCACGACGCACCGAGCGCGACCATCGACCTCGCGGCGGGAGCGGCGGGAGAGGTGGCGCTGCGCATCGTCGCGCGGCGGCGCGCGCTCGTGGTGGTGGCGACCGGAGAGGTGACGGCGGCGGGCGCCCCCGGGCCGGCCCCCCCGGCGACGCCCCCGCCCGGCCCCGTGCCGGCGGCTCCCCCTCCGCCGCGACCGCGGGCTCCGGGCGCCACTCTCCCCGCGGCCCGGGGGCTTCGAGTCCCACCGGGCGCTCCCCGTCGGCCGGCCAGGGTGGAGGTCGAGGTGGAGGAGGACGCGGAGGGCTGGACCCGCTACGAGGTGCGCGCGGGCGACGAGTCCCTCACCGCCATCGCCTGGCTCGCCTATATGGACGGGAGCCTGTGGCCGAAGCTGTGGATGGCCAACCGGCGTCTCCTGTCCTCCCCGGACCGCATCGAGCCGGGGCAGGTGATCCGCATCCCGCCCAAGGCGCCGCTCACGGCCGCGGAGCGCGCCGGGGCCCGGGCGTACCGGCCCGCGGGCCGCCGCAGCCGACCTTGAAGCGGCCGGGGCGAGCCGGACGGCCGCCGCGACGTGCACCGCCTCCAGCAGCACGTGGCCGGGGGCGGTCCTTCGTCCCGCGGCGCCCAGGGTGAGCGAGAACGACGTGCCGGCCTGCGGGTCCCCGTCCACGCCCGGCGCGCGGAAGCCTTGAGAGGCGACCCCGAGCTGCGCCACGCGGGCGAGGTGCCCCGCGAGGCTGATGGCGGTGGTGCTCCTGGCGACGAAGCCCGTGCGGTCGAGGATGGGCATTCTGCGCACCTGCGCCAGGGCAGGCGTGCGCTGCGCTCGCGCACGCATCTCCCCGGAAGGCCGCCACCCCGCTTCCCAGCGCACCGGACCCGGCGCGGGGGAGACCTTTCGGCTGGGCGCCGCCGCGTGCATGATCCCTCCGCGCACGCGCCACGCCGTCCCGGAAGGCATCGCTCTTGCGCGCTCACCGCCCATGGTCGCCGCGCCTCGGGGCGAGGGAGCTCGATCCGCCGGCCTGCGGACCGAACGGCATCGCCCGGCATCCACGCCCCGTGCTTCGCCGACGGACGTGCGACTCGAATGTCGGTCGGCGACGGCTCTTTCCGGCCCCACCGACCGCCCGTGGTCACCACCCCTCCGCGCCCTGGTTTCCCCTTCCCGAGCAAGTCATGACCGAGATCACGCCGCCTCCGGTGCCCCGCGCATCCACGGGGATCGAAGGCCTGGACCGAATCCTGGGAGGGGGCTATCCCACGCACGAGATCTACCTGATCGAGGGAGAGCCCGGCACCGGCAAGTCTCTCGCGGGGCTCCACTTCCTGCGTGCCGGCGCCGAGCTTGGCGAGAAGTGCATCCTGATCACCCTGAGCCAGAGCAAGGAGGCCATCGAGCGCCTGGCCGCCTCGCACGGATGGACGCTGGACGGGATCGAGGTCTACGAGATCTCCGCGGAGAACCTCGTCCCCGGCCTGGGGTCCGAGCAGGTCCTCTTCCCTACGGCGGACGTGGAGCTGGGCGAGATGATGGCGTCCGTGCGTGCGGTCATCGAGGAGGTAAACCCGACCCGGGTGGTATTCGACGCCGTCTCCGAGCTTCGCCTCCTCTCGAACGACGCGGGGCGCTACCAGCGCCAGCTGTTCATCCTCAAGGAGCTGTTCGCCAACCGGGGTGCGACCGTCCTGTTCCTGGACAACCAGCCGGTGATGCCCGGCCACAGCGAGCTCCAGCACCTCGCCTTCGGGGTCATCCTCCTCAACCACACGCCCACCTCCTACGGGAACGAGCGCCGCCAGCTGCGCGTCCTGAAGGTGAGGGGGATCCGGTACGACGACGGCGTACACGACTTCCGCATCTGTACGGGCGGGCTGAAGGTGTTCCCCCGCCTCAGGACGGGCGAGCGTCTGCACAACGCGTGGAGGGCCCACGAGAGCGGCATCGATGAGATCGACAAGATGCTGGGCGGCGGGTTGGCCGAGGGCAGCTCGACGCTTTTCCTGGGACCTTCGGGCACGGGCAAGAGCTCGCTCGCGTCGCACTACGTATATGCGGCCGCCGAGCGCGGCGAGCGCTCCATCATCTTCCTGTTCGACGAGCGCCCCGAGACCTTCATCCACCGGACCGAAGGCATCGGGATGAAGATCCGTCCGCACCTGGAGTCCGGCACGATCACGCTTCAGGAGATCGACACGGGCGAGGTGTCGCCGGGCGAGTTCGCGGACATGGTGCGGGCGCAGGTGCAGGAGCGGGAGGTCCGGATGGTGGTCATCGACAGCCTGACCGGCTACATGAGCGCCATGCCGGACGAGCGGATGCTGATCACGCAGATGCACGAGCTGCTCACCTACCTCAGCAGCCAGACGGTGCTCTCCATTCTGATCGTGGCGCAGCACGGCGTGCTCGGGCCCACGCTGGGCGGCCCGGTGGACGTGAGCTACCTCGCCGACACCGTGCTCCTCCTCCGCCACTTCGAGGCGGATGGCGCGATCCGGCGGGCGATCTCCGTGTTCAAGAAGCGCTACGGCGGGCACGGACACGGAATTCGCGAGTTCCAGATCACCCCTCAGGGGATCGAGGTGGGGGAGCCGCTGACCGGCTTCCGGGGGGTGCTCTCGGGGAGTCCGACGTTCGAGGGCCCCGACGCTTCGCTGATGGAGCTGGCCGATGCACCACCCGCCAGCTGAGGCCGCCACTCCGGATGCTGCGCCGGCCGGGATCGCGGTGGGTGTGGATTTCGGCGCGCCCGAGTTCCGCATCCTGATCTTCGCGCCGGTGGGGCGGACCGCGGAGCTGGCGCGGGACACACTGCAAAAGGCCGGGCTCGCGGCCACCGTGTGCGTGGCGATGGAGGAGTTCTGCGCCGGGCTCCGGCAGGGCGCCGGCGCCGCGCTCCTGGTGGAGGAGGCGCTCTCCTCGGCGCAGGCGGTGCGGCTTCTGGCCGACACGCTGGCCGGGCAGCCGGCATGGTCCGACTGCTCCGTGCAGGTGTTCGTGGCGAACTCGGAGACTCCCTCGCCGCCCCTGGCCGCCCTGGCGAGCATGAGCGCCGGGCGGAGCGTCGTGCTGCTGGACCGCCCGGTCCCCCCCGCCTCGCTCATCTCCGTGATGCGGGCGGCGCTGCACAACCGTGCCCGCCAGTACGCGCTCCGCGACCTGCTGGGCCACTACGAGGAAGCGCGCGCCGAG
>JASLAX010000088.1 GCA_030146875.1 Longimicrobiaceae bacterium | reverse complement strand
GGCGTCGCCGGCGGCGGCCAGCGCCTCCGTCTGCAGCGCGGTCATCCACTCACGCGCGGCGGGAAGGTCGGCCGCGGCCGCCGCGAAGGCCGCCGCGGCGCCGCGGGGGTCCCCGGAGCGGCGCAGGGCGGTGCCCAGCCGCGCGTTGGCGGCGCCGCGCGCCTCGCCGGCCGACTTCGCCGCCGCCCGGCGGAACGCCTGGGCCGCGCGGGGCCAGTTCTCCCCCGACTCCTCCGCCTGGCCCAGCAGCCACCACCCCTCGCCGCCCTGCAGCCGGTCCAGCCAGTCGCGCCCGCGCAGCAGCTCGCGCACCTCCGGCCATCCCCCCCACCCCGCCGCCGCGCGCGCGCCGAGCAGCACCGCCCCCGGGTACGCATCCTCGGGGTCGCCGATGCGGCCGCGCAGCGCGGTCCAGGCCGCCCAGGGACGCCCCGCCTCCAGCTCCTCGCGCGCCTCCGCCATCGCCGCCATCGTCTCCGCGCGCGTGAAGCCGCGCAGCGGATCGGGGCGGGAGGGGGCCTCCATCTCCGTCACGTCGGGCATGGCCGCGCGGAACTGCGCGCTCGGCCAGGCCTCGCCGAGTGCGAGACCCGTTGCGAGACCCACGCACGCGGCGAAGTACGGAAGATGGGGGTGGAGCTTCATGGGGTACGGCTCAACTGCTGGTGCCCTGGGGACTTCGGGGGGTCACGGCGGGCCGGGGCGCCCGTTCCGCGGACACGGAGACAAGCAGGAACCGTTCCGGAAATGATTCCGGGGCAACCGCTTGCGTTCCGGGCGCACGCGCGGGCGCGGCGCCGGAAAGGAGGTGCGGGATCGGCAGGGAACGCACTCTTGGACACCCCGGCGGGCGTCCGGGTTCCCTCCGCCGGCCCGCCCCTCCCGACGGTGGCAACCCGGCGGCGGCACCGGCGGAAGTGAAGGCGGGCGCCGGGGTTGACGGATCGGCGGCGTCCTTGTATGATAGTGGCCCTCGCGCAAGCGAGGCCGATCCCGCGTAGCTCAGTTGGTTAGAGCATCTGACTGTTAATCAGAGGGTCGTAGGTTCGAGTCCTACCGCGGGAGCTACGACGGAGGCCCGGCAGCCAGGTGGCTGCCGGGCCTCGTCGCGTCGCGACTCCCGGATGGCCGCCGTCCGACGTCGTGCTTGACGCATCGTGATGCTGATCCAATATTTGGATCAGCATATCCTCCCTGTCGCCAGGTACCGGTCGCGCGTGCCGATGAGCAGGAACGAGGGACACACCCGCTTGAGCGAAGTCCTGGCCTCCCCCGCGCTGGCCCGGCTGGTGCTGCACTTCTCGATCGACCACGAAGAGCCGCAGCACGTCCGTGGCCTGCAGCGCCGGTGCGGCCTCTCGATGAGCTCCCTGCACCGTGAGCTGCGACGCCTGGAGGCCCTGGGGCTGGTCGAACGCATGGGCGACGGGGCGAAGGTGCGGTACCGAGCCGTCGAGACGCACCCGGGTTGGGCGGCGCTCCGCCAGCTCGTGCGGCAGTTCGCGGATCCCGCCGAGGTGGTGGGAGCGGCGCTCGCCGGCGTCGGCGGTATCGAGGCCGCGTTCGTCTTCGGCTCGTTCGCGCGCGGCGACTTCCGTGACGACAGCGACGTGGACGTGCTCGTGCTGGGCGATGCCGTGGACGACGCCGCGCTCGGCCGCCGGGCCGCGGAAGCGTCCCTCCTGCTGGGCCGTCCGGTGGAGGTGAGGTCGTACACCCACGCCCGCCTGGACCGGCAGCTCGCCGCGGCTAACGCGGTGCTCCGCCGTATCCTCGCTGGGCCGAAGCGCTGGCTCGTAGGTAACGAGAGCGGGCTGCCGGCGGTGGCGGCGTGAAGCAGCACCGCATCGATCGCCTCGTGGAGGCGTGGAGCCTGGAGCCGGTCCCGGCCGAGGACGCCGAGGTGGCGGCGATCTGGGCGGCGGCCCTCCGCGAGTGGTCCGACGCCTCGGTCCCCGGGCTGAGCGTTGCAGGCGCGTACACGCACGCATACCAGGCAGCGCTACGAGCGGCGACCGCGATGCTGCGCGGATCCGGCTATCGCATCCGCGGCGCGGTCGGCAGCCACCACCACGCCACGTTCTACGCCGTCGGTGCGCTCGGCGACGATCTGCTGGAACGGATCTCCGACGGCATGCAGTCCGTGCGCGGAGGCCGCCACGCCGCCCTCTACGGCGACGAGGACGATCTGGAGCCGGAGGACCTGGCCCGGGCCATGGTCCACGCTGGACAGCTGCTGGAAGCGGTCCACCGGTGGCTGCGGGAGACTCGCCCCAACCTCGGAGACCTCATCGCCGCGCCGCCCGGATCCAGCTTCCCGGGCGAGCGGCCGAGCATCTGACCGTCAACCAAAGGGCCGGGGGATCGAGCCCTGCCGGGGGAGCTTGGAAGACGGCGCCGACAGGCCCGTCTTCTTTCGTTGTCGACGAGGCTCGCCACTTCGCGTAAATCCACGACCGGACCACGCGAGTGTCGCCCTGCCGCTCAACGGGAACCGCCCGGTCGTCTATCACCACACTCGGTGCGAACCGTCGTATCCTCCCTTCGGACTTCGAGCGAGCAGGCTGTACCGGCGCCATTCTGATGCGTCGCGGTCGCAATCCAAGACGCAGGGCCGGGGACACGAAGTTCGATCGCGACGCCCGCTGGAGGTGTGTAAGCGATCGTGTCCCGAGAGGACGTCGATCCGAGATAACGTCCTGCAGAGCCGTATCTCACGGAGTGTTCCACCTGTGCGCGGTGCAAATCCCGCAACGCGATACGCAGTCCTGTTTCACCGAGGTTGGGAGTGCAGCCGCCGGTGAGGAGACCGACCGTGGCAAGGAGAGGGATGTCGCGAATACGCATGAGAAGCTCGGGGATGGGGTGGTTGGAAACCGCGACTGTTCTATACCCTGGATACGCAGACTGAGTAGGCGCGATGACCCATCGAGAGTCCCGTGGGCCGGACGGCCGTCCCCCGGCCCGCCGTGTGCACGGGGACGGGCCTTCACGGCGGGCGCATCCGCCGCTCGATCCGAAACTGCCCTTCATCCGAAGCGGGATCCAATGTCCAAGCGCGGCTCCGTGCACCTGAAGCTCGACCCGGACCTGAACCGGCTCGGCAAGAAGAAGGAGCTGCGGCAGGACCTGTCGGCGGTGGTGCAGATCGCCCGCACGCTCTGGCTGGCGAACGACGAGGCGCTGGGCCTGGAGCGGCTGTCGTACCTGGAGACGGACGACGACGGGACGCACCGGTTCGGCGAGCACGTCCGCTTCGAGCTGGAGAACTTCCTGGAGCTGCCGCATCCGCCGCGGACCGAGGAGTCCGACGGGAAGGTCGAGGTGGAGGAGGCGGACATCGAGGGACTGGCGTACGACGGCGGCTACCTGTGGCTGGTGGGCTCGCACAGCTTGAAGCGGAAGAAGGCCAAGTCGGACCGGACCCCCGAGGAGAACGCCGAGCGGCTGGGCACCGTGTCCGCGGAAGGCAACCGCTACCTCCTCGCGCGAATCCCGGTGGATGCGGCGGGCGACCACCCCGTCCTGGCGAGGAGCCTGGACGGCGAGGGCGGGCGGCGCGTCGCCGCCCGGCTCCGGGGCACGGCCGCGGGCAACGACCTGACCCGCATCCTCTCGGCCGATCCCCACCTGGCGCCCTTCCTCTCCATCCCCGGGAAGGACAACGGGTTCGACGTGGAGGGGCTGGCCGTGTCCGGGAACCGCGTCTTCCTGGGGCTGCGCGGTCCGGTGCTGCGCGGCTGGGCGATCGTGCTGGAGATCCGGGTGGTGGCGGACGAGGGGAACCCGTCGGAGCTGCGGCTGGCCCGGCTGGACGCGGAGGGCCTTCCCTACCGGAAGCACTTCCTGCGGCTGGATGGCCTGGGCGTGCGCGACCTGCTGATCCGGGGCGACGACCTGCTCGTCCTGGCGGGTCCCACCATGGACCTGGACGGTCCCGTGCGCATCTACCGCTGGAAGGGGGGCGCGGCGCCGGAGGGGGCGAGCGTCGTGCCCCGCGACTCGCTGCGCTCCGCCGACGTGCCGTACGGAGAGGGAGAGGACCACGCGGAGGGGATGGCCCTGTTCCAGGCGAAGGAAGGCGGCAAGGACGCCCTGCTCCTGGTCTACGACTCCGCCGCGAAGTCGCGCCTGACGGGCAAGGCGGGCGTGACCGCCGACCTGCTGGCGCCGGACTGGGAATGACCGGACTGGCTCCGCGAGGGCCGCTCGACCGCCGCCACCGACCTCGACGGGCGGAGGCCCCCCGCCGGTGGGACGACGAGAGCCCCGGCCGCTGGATGCGGCCGGGGCTCTCGCTCCCCTCTCCTGCTATCTCCCCGCCCGCGGCACGGCCACGACGCCCAGCGGCACCCGCCGCCACGCCGGATAGCGCTCCACCCGGCCCGACGCGGTGCGGAGGAGCATCTGGCCGGAGATGCCGCCGTCCAGCAGCAGCGCCCGCCGGCACCCCAGCGCACCCGTGAGCGCCGCCATCTCCGGCACGGTGAGGCCGAAGGGCGCGGCGGAGAGCAGGCCGCCCGCGCCGTCGAAGCGCGTCAGCGCCACCAGCACCCGCCCGTCCCGCAGCAGGCAGAGCGCGAGCCGCGAATCGCGGTGGGACAGGTCGATCCCCCGCCCCGCCGCCCTGAGCTGCGCCGGCACCTCGCCCTCGCCCACGAGCAGCGTGGGATAGGACTGGAACGCCGTCTCGATCCCGCCCGCGCGCCGCACCGCCTCCACGCCGTCCGCGCCCACCCAGCGCACCCGACCCGCGGTGTCGACCACCACCGCGGCGGAGAGGGGGCCGCGGCCGGGGGGCCGCACCTCGCGCCCTCCGTCCACGACCCATCCCCAGGGCCGCCCGCCGGAGAACTGCCCGGCGTTGAACGCCAGCGCCGCCGCGTCGTCGGCCGCGTCCACCGTCCACGCGCCCGCCATCCCGTCCTCGCTCTCCGCGTGCCTCAGCGCCAGGCGGAAACGCGCGGGGTCCAGCCGCGCGAGCACCACGCGCACCCGCCACGCCTCCCCGCTCCCCGCCAGGCGCAGCTCCCCCCGCTCCAGCCCCGGCCGCACCGCCGTCCACCGCACGGAGCGGGCGACGGCGGGGTGCGGCGCCGTCCAGCGGACGGGCGCCGCGTCGGCGCGCCAGAACGGGCGCCAGGCGCCCCCTTCCGCGCGGGCGGAGAGGGTCGCCTGGGCCGCCGCGGCCGCCGGGAGGGCGACCGAGGCCAGCAGGAGCGCCGCGGGGAGCAGGGCGCGCCGCATGGCTACGACCGGAGCTCGGCTTCGTAGCCCCTCAGCTCGGCCATGCGCGCCCGCATCGCCTCCTTCTCGCGCTCCACGTAGCCCATCTCCTGGCGCCCCTCGCCGCCGGACAGGACGAACGGGGCGATGCGCTCGCGCAGGATCCCGTACTGGCGCGAGGAGAAGCCGCCGGCCTCGGCCGCGATCCCCTGGAGCGCCTCGGGGCCCGCGTCGACGCGGCGCAGCACGCGGTACGCCTCGGCCGGGCGCTCGCCGCAGGCGCCGGTGCGCGGGCCGCGGTCGGCGGTGAGCGAGTCCACCATCCTCCGGTACGCCGCGGTGTCGCCGCGCATGGCGGCGCGGGCGGCCTCGTACGCCATCGCCTCGTCCTGGGTGCGGCGCTGCGCGTTGGCGTCCTGCTGCTCGTCCTCCGCCCGCTGCAGGCAGCGCTCGTAGCGCTCGGTCTGCGCGCGCATCCCCGCCGCGCGCTGGCGGTCGGCGGCCAGCGAGGCGCGCTCGCGGCGCTCGGTGCCCAACGCGGTCACGAAGCGGCCCAGCACCTCGGGAGTGATCTCCAGCGTGTGGTCGTCGAACCGCGGCGCGCCCTGCCCCGGCGCGGCGGCCACGGGGGCGCCGGCGTTCTGGGCCGCCCCCACCGCGGCACCGCCGGCGGCGGCTCCCGCGGCCCGAGTGGCGGCGCGGCG